>SEGN01000677.1 GCA_004211245.1 Variovorax sp. | reverse complement strand
AGCCTGCCCGACGACATGGCGCGCCTGCACCGGCTGCGTGTCCTGTTCTGCTCGAACAATGTCTTCACGGTGCTGCCCGCATCGCTCGGCGCCTGCCCGGCGCTGGAGATGATCGGCTTCAAGGCCAACCGCATCCACACCGTGCCGGCCGATGCGCTGCCGCCGCAGCTGCGCTGGCTGATCCTGACGGACAACGCGATCGAAACCCTGCCGCCGGGCTGGGATCGCTTCGCGCGGTTGCAGAAGCTGATGCTGGCCGGCAACCGTCTTAGGGAGCTGCCGGCGGACATGGCCGGGTGCCGGCGACTCGAGCTGCTGCGCATCGCGGCCAATCGCTTCGACGCCCTGCCGCAGTGGCTGATGGCCATGCCGCGCCTGGCCTGGCTCGCGTGTGCGGGCAACCCCTTCAGCGACGCGAACGAGGCCGCCGCGCTGTCTGCGCAGCCCGTGCCGAGGATCGACTGGTCGCAGCTCACGCTCGGGCAGCGTCTGGGCGAAGGCGCGTCGGGTGTGATCCACCAGGCGCTGTGGCAGCGCGATGCGGGCCAGGCCGAGCCGGTGGCTGTCAAGCTGTTCAAAGGAACTGTCACCAGCGACGGCTGGCCGCACAGCGAGATGGCGGCGTGCATGGCGGCCGGCTCGCATGCCGGGCTGATTCCGGTGCGCGGCCGGATCGCGAACCACCCGGAAGGCACGCAAGGCCTCGTGCTGGAACTGGTGCCGGCGCGCTTCGTCAACCTCGCCGCGCCGCCGAGCCTGGACTCCTGCACGCGCGACGTCTATGCAACGGACGCCACCTGGCCGCTGCCGGTGGCGCTGGCGATGGCGGGTCGCATCGCCTCGGCGGCCGCGCAGTTGCACGCGCGCGGCATGCTGCACGGCGACCTGTACGGCCACAACATCCTGCACGATGGCGGCGGCGCCGCGCTGCTCGGCGACTTCGGTGCGGCCTCGTTCGTCGACACCGGGGCGCAGGCCTGGGCGCTCGAGCGCGTCGAGGTGCGCGCTTTCGGCATCCTGCTGGAGGAATGGCTGGACCGCTGCGAGCCGGCCGACCCGGCGGCAGTGCGCCCGTGGCGGGATCTGCAAC
>SEGN01000676.1 GCA_004211245.1 Variovorax sp. | reverse complement strand
GAGCGCCTCGCCAGGATCGCCGAGGACGACCCTGGCCTGAAGGTCGTTCAACTGCCCGGGAACCAGGGCAAGGGCGCGGCCGTGCTGCACGGTTTGCGCCTGGCGCGCGAGGCCGGCTTCACGCACGCGTTGACGATGGATTCGGACGGCCAGCATCCGGCCGACCTGATCCCGACCTTCATGCAGGCCTCGATTGCACGGCCCGACACGATGGTGCTCGGCCGCCCGGTGTTCGACGCCAGCGCCCCGCTGCTGCGCGTGCGCGGGCGTCGCGTGTCGAACGGCTGGACGCAGCTCGAGACGCTGTTTGCCGGCGTCGGCGATTCGCTCTACGGGTTCCGCGTGTACCCGGTCGCATCCCTGATCGCCGTGATGGCGAGCCAGCCCTGGATGCGCCGCTTCGACTTCGACACTGAAGCGGTCGTTCGGCTGGCATGGCGCGGCGTGAAGCCCATCAACATCGACGCGCCGGTGAAGTACCTCACTGCGGCCGAGGGCGGCGTCTCGCACTTTCGCTATGGGCGCGACAACGTGCTGCTCACATGGATGCACACGCGCTTGATGGTGGAGTTCGTTCTTCGGCTGCCCTGGCTGATCGTCAAGCGGGTGTTGCGGCTGCCGCCGTTTCAGCGCTGAGGTTTCGCCGCTCTGTCCTTTGGTGGGAGCGCCCGGTGCGCGGTGCGCGCTGGCCGAGCCCTGCTGCGCCGGCCGCTTCGCGGCTTCCCTCCGGTGCTCGCGCGAGCGGGCCGTCGCAGAACTCGCTGCGTTCACTTCGTTCACTGCGCTCAAACAGCTGCGACGAGTCAGATCACGAAGCGCGTGTCCTTCGGCACGCGCGCCCGCTCGCGCTGCGCACCTCGGCGGCGCAGAAGGGCTCGGCCAGCGCGCACCGCACACCGGGCTCGGGGTCGTGGATGGGGCCGGTTTCCTCTGCGTGCAACCCCAATGCGTCCACGACGGCGGGCGGCATGCGCTGAGCCGGCCGTTGAGGCACCGGCGAGCACCGCAGCGGCAGGCGGATCAGGGCTCGCTGCTGTTTGAGCCGAAGGCGAGTTCAGCGAGACCCCGCCTGACGCGAGGAGCAGCAGCG
>SEGN01000675.1 GCA_004211245.1 Variovorax sp. | reverse complement strand
GGCGACAAGGTCATGCCCGACCCGATCCTCATCGGCCGCAACGCCGAGAAGATCGAGGCGCTCGCCAAGGCGCACGGGATCGATCGCTGGGGCACCGACCTCGACCGCGCGCTCGAGAACCCCGACGACACGATCTTCTTCGACGCCGGCACCACGCAGATGCGCCCCACCCTGCTGGCCAAGGCGATCCGCGCCGGCAAGCACGTGTACTGCGAGAAGCCGATCGCAACCAACCTCAACGAAGCGGTCGAGATCGCGCGCCTCGCCGAAGGCTCGGGGCTGAAGCACGGCGCCGTGCAGGACAAGCTCTTCCTGCCCGGCCTGCGCAAGCTCGACATGCTGCGCCGCGCCGGTTTCTTCGGCCGCATGCTCAGCGTGCGCCTGGAGTTCGGCTACTGGGTGTTCGAGGGCGACCTGCAACCGATCCAGCGCCCGAGCTGGAACTACCGCAAGGAAGACGGCGGCGGAATGATCCTGGACATGATGTGCCACTGGCGCTACGTGCTGGACAACCTCTTCGGCGAAGTGAAGGCTGTCTCGTGCATCGGCGCCACGCACATCCCCAAGCGGTGGGACGAAGACGGCAAGCCCTATGAAGCGACGGCCGACGACGCCGCCTACGCGACTTGCGAACTCACCGGACACAACGGCGAACCGGTGATCGCGCAGATCAACATGAGCTGGGTCACGCGCGTGCGGCGCGACGACCTCGTGACCTTCCACGTCGACGGCACGCACGGTTCGGCCGTGGCAGGACTTTCGTCATGCCGCGCCCAGTCGCGCGTCGCCACGCCGCGCCCGGTGTGGAACCCCGACGAGAAACAGATGATGAATTTCTTCGACCAGTGGCAGGAGATTCCGGACTCGCAGGCCTATGACAACGGGTTCAAGATCCAGTGGGAACACTTCATCCGCCATGTGGTGGAGAACGAGCCCTACAAGTGGACGCTGCCCGAGGGCGCGAAGGGCGTGCAGCTGGTCGAGGCTGCGCTCGAGTCGTGGAAGGACCGCCGCTGGGTCGACGTGCCGGCGCTGAAGGTCTGAGGCATTCCATGTCGCTGTCTCTCACGTTGCCGGACACATCCGGCGC
>SEGN01000016.1 GCA_004211245.1 Variovorax sp. | reverse complement strand
CGACATCGTGCGCGAGCTCACTTTCACGGGCCGCATCTTCTCCGGCGAAGAGGCGTTGCGCATCGGCTTCGCCACGCGCGTCGCGGCCGACCCGCTGGCCGAAGCGCTGCAACTGGCGCACGAGATCGCAGCAAAGAGCCCGAGCGCCATCCGCGCCGGCAAGCGCCTGCTGAATACCTCGTTAGCGCACAGTGCCGCCGAGCTGCTGCTGGCCGAGTCGGTCGAACAGCAGGCGCTGATCGGCAGCCCCCACCAGAGAGAAGCCGTGACGGCCAACCTGGGGCGGCGCCCGCCGCAGTTCACCGACCCCGCAGCGTGACCGTCACACGCCGCTGAAGCGCACCGTCTCATCGAGTGGTGCGCGGGCCGTTTCGAGTGCATTGACCGGATGCGCAGGGTCGGCCCGTCCGATGGCCATGCCGGTGAACAGCATGCGCTCGGCCGGCAGCGCCAGGGCACGGCCGACGGTGTCGGGATAGTGCGCCCAGCATTCCTGCGGGCAGCTGTCGAGCCCTTCCTCGCGCAGCAGCAGCATCACGGTCTGCAGGTACATGCCGCAATCGGCCCACTGGGGCGGGCCCATGCGCCGATCCACCGAGCAGAAGAGCGCCATCGGCGCGCCGAAAAACGCATAGTTGTTGGCGAACCAGCGCATCCGCGCGGCCTTGTCTTCGCGTGGAATGCCGAGCCGTGCGTACATCGCCTCGCCGACCTGAAAGCGCCGATCGCGCCAAGGCGAGGGGAGGGACGGCGGGTACACGGCGTAGGCCGGCGTTTCCTCCACGCCGTTCTTCAGCTGATGCTGCATCGTCGCCTTGAGCGCATCGAGCGCCTCGCCCGCCAGCACATCGATGTGCCAGGGTTGAAGGTTGCCGCCCGAGGGCGCGCGCGCCGCCAGCGCCAGCACCCGGCGAATGGTTTCACCCGGCACGGGCTCTGGCAGGAAGGCCCGGATCGAGCGACGGGAGGCGACGGCTTGGTGAACTTGCATGACCGGCATTCTTGGTGAAATCGGGCGTCTTCGTGTAGCAGTTCACCCACATTCGCGGGGCGTCGCAGCGGCTCGGGCCGTTCGTGGCGCAGACTTGAGGCATGTCGCTCAAATTGCTCCACCGGCTCAAAAACGAGAAACTTCCCGTCTATCTGACCGACGGCGCAGACATCGACATGCTGCGGGTGATGCTCCTGGCCGGCTTGGCGAAGGGCACCATTGCCCCACCGGTGCGCACGCTTTCCGGGCACATTCAGCCTCCTGCCGTGGTCACCGAAATCACCCGCATCGGTCGGATGATGGCCAGCAAGTTTCCGATGCCCTGAGCCGGGCCGCGCCGTGGCGCAGTCTTTGCGCCTTTCCAAAAACACCTTGCGCTGACGATTGTTAACTTTAGTGTGAGTTCTTTCCTCGTCTGGCGAGGCCAGGCTCCGCACAATTGCTTACATGACACAGCAACACACGCAAACCTCGCACGAGTGGTGGAAAGACAAATCCGATCCGTCCGATCGGGCCGCCTTCACCAGCACCGTCCGCGCCAACCTGCACGAGCAGCACGTTGCCGGCTGGCGCCGCAATGTCGCGCTTTGCATTCTGGCCGCTGCTCTCCCCGTGCTGCTGTGGCTGGTCACGCGCGCGTGATGGCCGATTGCCTGCCCGAGCGTCTGGGCATCGAACAACTCCGGGAGCTCGCCCGATCCTTGCGCGCCCGGGCGGCGCCGGATCCCAAAACCGCAGCGGCCGTGGCGGCCGCGCTCGATTCGGTCGCCCTGCGACGCGCCGAGCGGATTGCACGCGCGCAGCGCCTGCATGCCCAACTCCATCACACGGATGCGTTGCGCCGCATGGCGCGCTGGGCGACGACCCGCTTCTAGCGCGGCCCGATCGATCCCGCGTTACCAGCGGAGCAACGATTTCAGCGCCAGCAGAAAGCAAAACATGATCACGACGACAACGGCCGCCTTGATCCACATCGGCGTGCCGGCTTTCGGACGTTCCACGTCCAGGGTTTGGTAGGAAGTCGTTCGTTCTTCTCGCGCGGGCTTGCCGTGCCACATGTCAGGTTGGGTGCTCATGTAGCTAAATGTACTTACATTTTCTGACGTCGGCTACGCAACAATTTGGAACCCTTTCCGGACAGACTCCTCATAAATGAGTACTTAGGGTTTCAAAAAGCCTTGCCATTCGGCGAACAGGTAGTCACAATTACTTACATGCAACTCACTTCCCGTCTCGCTGGCCCCGTCGCAACCTCACTGGATCATGTGATGAACGATTTGATGCCTCCAACCCGTCTGAACGCGCGTCAACTGAATGCCCTGGCCGGCAACCTGCGGCGCCAGGCTGGCAGCGACGACCGGACCGCGGACTCCGTCGCGGCAGCCCTGGAATCGGTGTCCCGGCGACGGGCGGCGCGTGAGCCGATCCAGTTGCTGGGCCTGATGGCGGCCCGCGTCCGGACGGCGTCCTACCGTCTGGTATGGGCTCTGCGCATGCAAGGCGAAGCTGGCCTGAAGTGGGGGGCCGACTCGAAAGCCAGCGCGCTGCTGCGCAAAGCGGCTGCCCCGGCTCGCGCGAGCCGTACGGCGTCTCTGGACCCCTCGGCGGTGCGCCAGGCGCTGATGGCGGTCGAGGGAGGCAGCGGGTTGTCGCCCGAGCTCTGCGAAGCGATGGTGATTCGAGGATGGGCGGAGTGGGTCGATCATGTCCACGGTACGCCGATCGACATGAACCACCCGCGTTCGCTGTTGAGGCTGACGAGCGAAGGCCGGGAACAGTATCAGGCCGTATTCGCGGCAGCCGTCACGGCTTGAAGGATGGTGTGGCCTGTCCGGAGGGGATCGAACCCCCGACAACCTGCTTAGAAGGCAGGTGCTCTATCCAACTGAGCTACGGACAGAAGAAGGCGGCTGGCAGACAGGCGGCTGACAGATGCAACGAGCCCGGGCGCATGGCTCGTTGCAAAGAAAAATACTTGGTCGGGGCGAAAGGATTCGAACCTTCGACCCTCTGGTCCCAAACCAGATGCGCTACCAGGCTGCGCTACACCCCGACAAGCCTTCCATTCTAACCCGCCGCCAAGCGCTTCAGCGCTTCTGGTACTGAGACTTGCCGAAAAGGACTTCGCGTTCCTTGTCGCCGGTGAGCGGCTTGCGCAAATCGGCCAGCACCTTCACGCCGCGCTGAACCGCGGGACGCGCCGCGATCCCGTCGAACCAGTTCTTGAGGTACGGAAAGTCGGTGAGCGTGATGCCCTGGTTTTCCCAGCTGCGCAGCCACGGAAAGATCGCGATGTCGGCGATCGAATAGGTCTTGCCGGCGATGAACTTGTGCTGCGAGAGCTGCTTGTCGATCACGCCGTAGAGACGCTTGGCCTCGTTGCTGTAGCGGTCGATCGCGTAAGGCAGCTTTTCCGGCGCATAGAGCCGGAAATGATGTGCCTGCCCGAGCATCGGTCCGACGCCGCCCATCTGGAACATGAGCCATTGCAGCACGTCGTAGCGTGCACGGTCGCCGGTCGGCATGAACTTGCCGGTCTTGCCGGCCAGGTACACCAGGATCGCGCCCGATTCGAACAACGAGATCGGCTTGCCGCCCGGCCCGGCCGGGTCGGTGATGGCCGGGATCTTGTTGTTCGGGCTGATGTTCAGAAAGGCCGGCTCGAACTGCTCGCCCTTGCCGATGTTCACCGGATGCGCCACGTAGGGCAGCCGGCACTCTTCCAGCATGATGTGGATCTTGTGGCCATTGGGGGTGGGCCACGAATAGAGGTCGATGGGAGCTTGTGGTTTCATGGCGGCCAGCATAGCCGCGCGCCTGTTTTTCTGCTCAGGCGGTGGTCACCGCACCGGACAGATGCTGATGGATCAGCGCCACTGCCGCAGCGCCTTCGCCGATTGCGCCGCCGACGCGCTTGACGGAGCCGGAGCGCACGTCGCCCACCGCGAACACGCCGGGCACGCTTGACTCCAGTGGCGCGGCCGGCCGGGCCGGAAAGCCGCCGCTGGCGGGCTGCCCGGTGAGCACGAAGCCGTGCCGGTCGACAGCGACGCCGCAGCCTTCGAGCCAGGTCGTCTCGGGTTCGGCGCCGACGAACAGAAAGAGGTTGCGGGCCGGGCAGTCGTGCTCGGCGCCGGTGCGGTTGTCGCGCCAGGTCGCGCCGGCCAGCCCGGTCGCGGGCTCGCCGTGCAGGCCGCAGAGTTCGGTGTGCGGGTGCAACTCGATGTTGGGAGCGGCCTCGAGCCGGTCGATCAGGTAGCGCGACATGCTGGCCGCCAGCGAGGGACCGCGCACCAGCACGTTGACCTTGGCCGCATGCTGCGACAGGAAGACGGCGGCCTGACCGGCAGAGTTGCCACCGCCGACCAGGGCCACTTCCTGCTGCGTGCACATCCTGGCTTCGAGTGCCGAGGCCCAGTACCAGACGCCGCGTCCCTCGAAGTCGGCCAGCCGCGGCACGGCCGGCCGCCGGTAGCGGGCGCCGCTGGCAATCACCACCGTGCGCGATCGCAGCTTGCGGCCATCGCGCAGGATCACGGCGAGTTCGCCTGTGGCCTGCGACTGACTGCAGTCCATCGAGGCCACCTCGGCCGGGATCATCATCTGGGCGCCGAATTTCTGGGCCTGAACGTAGGCACGCCCGGCCAGCGCACCCCCCGAGATGCCGGTCGGAAAACCGAGGTAGTTCTCGATGCGGGCGCTGGCGCCGGCCTGTCCGCCATAGGAGCGGCAGTCCAGCACGATCACGCGCAAGCCCTCCGAGGCCGCGTACACCGCGGTGGCCAACCCGGCTGGGCCGGCGCCGACCACGATGACGTCGAACAATTCGGCGTGTTCCTCGCTGTCGATCATCCCGAGACACCGCGCGAGCGCGTCTTCGGTCGGGTTCATCAGCACGGCGCCGTCGGGGCAGACGGCGAGCAATTGCGCTTCGCCGTACTGCTCGAGCAATGCGGCCGCGTCGGCATCCCGCGTGGCATCGACCACGTGGTAGGGGTAGCCATTGCGCCCGAGAAAATTCTCAAGGCGCCGAACGTCGGGCGAGTCCGGCGGGCCGATCAGCACGGCGCCGCTCGCGCCGGCTTCGATCAGCGCCACACGGCGCAGGATCAGGGCGCGCACCAGGCGCTCTCCGAGGTCGGCTTCCGCAATGATGAGTGCACGCAGCTGATCGGGCGGCACGAGCAGCGTCTCGACGTCGCCCAGCGCGTGGCCGTCGACCAGGGCAGGGCGGCCGGAAAGCTGCCCGACCTCGGCAAGGAAGTGTCCCGGCCCTTGCTCGGTGATGGGCGTCACATGGCCCAGCCCGTCCCGCTGGGTGATCGCCACCACGCCCTTGAGCACCACATACATGCCCGGCCCGGTTTCGCCGGCGCGGAACAGGCAGGCGCCCGCAGGGTACTGCCGGATGCTGCCGAAGCGCGTGATGCGCGCGATATCGGCGTCGCTCAGCACGGGAAACATCTGATGGGTGCGGGTTTCGACTTCGATGGGAGCTTCGGTGGCCATGCGCTATTAAACGATGTTCACGCGATTGCCATCGTGTTGACACGCCTTTTTCATCGGACTTCACCAGACTTCGGGCAACCAAAGACAAGGGTTCGATATGAAAGAGTTGCCCAATCCGATGTTCGCGATTTCGCAGTTGGGCCTGCGCCGAGCGCCGCGTGCGCTGCCGGCGATTGCGCCGCAGCCGTCCGTGGCGCCGGTGGCCGCAGGAATCACCGTGCAATGGGCTCGTCACCAGGACGAGGTGCGTGCCGCCCAGAGGCTGCGCTACGAGGTCTTCGCAGGGGAGATGGGGGCGCGTCTGGACACCGCATTGCCGGGCCATGACATGGACCTGTTCGACGATTTCTGCGAACACCTGCTGGTGCGCGACGAAGCTACCGAGCAGGTCATCGGCACCTACCGAGTGCTGACCCCGGCCCAGGCCCGGCGCGTCGGAGGCACGTACAGCGACACCGAATTCGATCTCACCCGACTGCGCGCGCTGCGCGAGCGCATGGTCGAACTGGGCCGCAGTTGCGTGCATGCCGATCACCGCCAGGGCGGCGTGATTCTCGCCCTCTGGGGTGCGCTGGCCGGTTTCATGCACCGCAACCGGCTCGATACGATGATCGGCTGCGCCAGCATCCCGATGTCGCACCATGGCGCGGCCGGGGGCGATGCCGCGGCCAGCATCTGGCGGCAGCTGTCGGCCACCCATCTCGCGCCGATCCAGTACCAGGTGCAGCCGCGACTTGCGTTGCCGGTGGAGCGGCTCGATGACACGCTGGACGTCGAGGCCCCGGCGCTGATCAAGGGCTACCTGCGACTGGGGGCCAAGGTGCTCGGTGCACCCGCGTGGGATCCGGACTTCAACAGCGCCGACCTGCCGATGCTGATGCGCATCGACGACTTGCCGACCCGCTATCGTCGGCATTTTCTGGGCCATTGAGACAGATTCTGCTGTCACGATTCCGTCATATGTCTGTCATATGGTGGCCGGACACGCTCTCGCGGCGCTTTGTCCCAGAATCTCCTCTCACCATGTCGCCCGCCGCAAACGATCCCGTCCTTCCCGCGCCCGCTGCGCCACCGGCGCTCACGCTGCTCGACCGCGACCATGCCATCCTCGCTTTCAACGAGCGCGTGCTGGACTGGGCCTACCGGCCGGAAGTGCCGCTGATCGAGCGGCTGCGCTATCTCTGCATCGTCTCGTCGAACCTCGACGAGTTCTTCGAAGTGCGCGCCGCACCCCATCTCATCGCCGCCGGTAGCGGCAATCAGACGGGCAGCTACACCGTCGAGTCCTTCGGCCGGCTGGCCGCGGCCGCGCAGACGCTGGTGGCCCGACAGTACGCGCTCTACAACGACGGACTGATGCCTGCCTTTGCCGCGCACGGCATCGAGATGGTGTCGCACGGCGACCGCAATCCGGCGCAGCGCAAGTGGGTGCACGAGTATTTCGAGCGCGAGGTGCGGCCGCTGCTGATTCCCGTCGGACTCGATCCGGCGCACCCGTTTCCGCAGGTGGCCAACAAGTCGCTCAATTTCATCGTGCGTCTGGCCGGCAAGGATGCGTTCGGACGCGAGAACCCGATCGCCATCGTCAAGGTGCCGCGCGTGCTGCCGCGCGTGATCCGCATGCCCGCCAAGGTGTCGGGCGGCAAGACGTTGTGCGTGGCGCTGTCAAGCGTGGTGCGCGCGCACCTGTCGAGCATGTTCCCGGGGCGGGAGGTCGGCGACTTCTCGCAGTTCCGCGTGACGCGCCATTCCGATCTCGCGGTCGACGAGGAAGACGTCAAGAACCTGCGCACCGCGTTGCGCCAGGGGCTGCAGCACCGGCACTACGGACAGGCGGTGCGGCTGGAGGTGTCGTCCAGCTGTGCCGAGTCGCTGGCGGGCTTTCTGCTCGCGCAGTTCAACCTGCCGGCACAGGCGCTCTACCGGGTGCACGGGCCGGTCAATCTGGCGCGGCTGACGCAGCTGATCGACCTGATCGATGCCCCGGCCTTGCTGTTTCCGCCGTACCTCCCGTCGTACCCGGTCACGCTGTCGCCGGCGCAGTCGTTCTTCGACCGGCTGCAGCGCGGCGACGTGCTGATCCACCAGCCGTTCGAGAGCTTCGACGGGGTGCTGGCCTTCCTGCGCGAGGCGGTGTACGACCCCGACGTGCTGGCGATCAAGCAGACCATCTACCGCACCGGCACCGATTCGGCGCTGATGGACCTGCTGCGCGAGGCGGTGCGCCGCGGCAAGGAGGTGACGGTGGTGGTCGAACTCAAGGCACGCTTCGACGAAGAGGCCAACATCAACTGGGCCGAGATGCTCGAGTCGATCGGGGCACAGGTCGTGTATGGCGTGGTCGGTCTCAAGACCCACGCCAAGATGCTGCTGGCGACGCGGCGCGAAGGCAAGCGGCTGGTGCGCTACGGCCATCTGTCGACCGGCAACTACAACCCGCGCACGGCGCGGCTCTACACCGACATCAGCCACCTCACGGCCGACCCGCTGCTCACGGCCGACATGGAGGCCGTCTTCGTTCACATGGCCAGCCAGAGCAAGCTGCCGAAACTCCATCGCATGTGGCTGGCGCCGTTCGACCTGCACAGGAACCTGGTGGCGCAGATCGACGCGCTGGGCGCCGCCGCCGCTGCCGGGCGGCCGACCCGCATCGTCGCCAAGATGAACGCGCTGACCGACGAGGTGCTGATCGCCGCGCTGGTGCGGGCCGGCCAGAAGGGCGTGAAGACCGACCTGATCGTGCGCGGCGCCTGCACCCTGCCGGCGCGGGTGCCCGGGCTCACCGACAACATCCGCGTGCGCTCGGTGATCGGGCGATTCCTCGAGCATTCGCGGGTCTTCTACTTCCGCAATGGCGACGACGAGTCGCTTTACCTGTCGAGCGCCGACTGGATGAACCGCAACATGATGCGACGCATCGAGATCGCCTGGCCGGTGACCGACCCGAGCCTGCGCCAGCGGCTGATCGATGAATGTCTGGTGGCCTATCTGCATGACGGCAGGGATGCCTGGGATCTGGAAGCCGACGGCCGCTATCACCGTGTCAACCACGACACCCATGGCGACGAGGCAGGGGCTTCGCGCCAGATCGCCGCGCATGGCGCCCAGAGCGCGTTGATGGGGCGCTACGCCTCCCGCGGTCTGCGCCGTGCCGCACTGCGGGACTGACCGCTTTTCTCGAGGACGGATCGATGGACTTGATCTTCTGGCGCCATGCCGAAGCCGACGACTGGACGGAAGGCTGCGACGACATGCAGCGCTCGCTGACTTCGCGCGGCGAGAAACAGGCCAAACGCATGGCGGCATGGCTGGACCGGCAGTTGCCCGAAGGCACCCGTGTGGTGTCGAGTCCGGCCCGGCGCTGCGAGCAGACGGTGCTGGCGCTCGGGCGCAAATACAAGCTGCGTCCCGAACTCGGACCCGAAACCACGCCCGAAGCGCTGCTGGAAGCCGCCGGCTGGCCCAACGGCAAATCGGTGGTGCTGATGGTCGGCCACCAGCCCTCGCTCGGTCAGGCGATCGCGAAGCTGCTCGGCTTGCAGGGCGAAAGCTGCCAGGTGCGCAAGGGCACGGTCTGGTGGATCCGCACGCGCGAGCGCGACGGCGACGTGCAGACCGTCGTGGTCGCCGTGCAGGCGCCCGAGCTGCTCTGAATCGCCGGGGGCCCCGGAAGTACACTCGTCGCATGGCGCCGCCCAAGGTTTCGATCATCCTGACAGTTTTCAAGCGGACGGAGTTTCTGGGCATTGCGTTGCAGAGTGCGTTGAACCAGAGCTTCGACGACTTCGAGGTGATCGTCACCGACGATTCCGCCAGTCCTGCGATCGCGGCGATCTGCGCGCAGTTCCAGTCAGAAAAGATCCGTTATCGGCGCAACGAAAGCACGCTCGGCGTGGTGCTCAATCTTCGCGCTGCGGTCGCCGAGGCGCGGGGCACCTACATTGCGATTCTCAACGACGACGACCTGTGGGAAGCGGACTTTCTGGCGCGTCTCGTTTCGGCGCTGGATCAGGACGCTGCGCGCGTGCTGGCGTTCAGCGACCACTGGATCGTCGATGCGAAGGGCGCGGTGGACCTCCAGGAGAGCGAAGCCAATTCGGCACGCTACGGTCGCGCGGCGTTGCCGGCGGGAGACGTGGCGGACTTCGGCGAATTGGTGGTGGTGCGCAACGGGGTTCCCCTCGCGATGGCCTCGGTCTTCCGGGCCGACGCGGTGCCGTGGGAGCGAGTCGGGCGCGAGGTGACGGGTGCCTACGACTACTGGATATCCTGCCTGCTCGCCGCTGGTGGCGGCAAGGCCTGCTACGAGCCGGCGCGGCTGACCCGCTATCGGGTGCACGGCGCGATGGAGACCGGCCGGCGGGCGGCCGACAAGAACGACAACCAGGTCTATATCAACCGCGCGCTGATCGCGGAACCGGCGTTCGCGAAGTACCGCGAGTTGCTGGTCCGACGGTATGCCGCCGCGCAGTTTCACGTCGGCCGTGACCGATTGGTGTTCGGCCTCGTCAAGGACGCGCGGAAGTTTCTGCTGGGATCGCTTCGCACGCGTTTCGATGCGAAGGCGATGGCGTGCTGGTGTCTGACGTTCTTGCCGGCGCCGCTGCGATCGGCGGTGATCGGCCGGTTCGCGCATCCGGTCGCGGGTTCGGCCTCAGGCGCCCGCTAGCGCCACGCTCCAGCCGGTTTTCTGCCAGGCGACCACCTCTTCGCGCAGCAGGTGGGCCGATTGGGGGAAACGGTCGGCCCAGTTGCCCCGGCATGTGATGGCCAGGGCGCGCGCGTCCGGCGCGGCCAGCCTGAGCGCATCGGCCTCCGGGTCGCGGCGCGCATGGCACAGGATCACCGCCAGCCGCAGGGCCAGCAGTTGGCGCGCGAAGGTTTCGTCGTCCAGTGCTGCTCCGAGCTTGCGCAGCTTTCCACGGTGGCCCAGTACGAGCAGGCCCAGCGCATGGAGTTCGTTCACGGCGAAGCCGGGCGCATCGGCGTTGTCCAGGATGTAGGCGCCGTGCTTGTGGTACTCGCTGTGCGAGATCTGTGTGCCGATCTCGTGCAACTGCGCGGCCCACGCCAGTTTGCGCAGGGCGCGGCCGGCGCGGTGCGTGGTCTGGCCGCCGCGGGCGGCCGGGACGAGCTGGACGAAGAGGGCGGCTGCGGTATCGCCGACACGTCTGGCCTGCGCCGGGTCGACCTGGAAGCGTGTGGCCAGCCGCGCCACGGTGGCGGCGCGCAGGTCGGCCACGCCCTCGTCGCGCTCGGCCAGCTCATAGAGCACGCCATGGCGCAGCGCACCTTGGGCGACGCGCATTTCCTTGATGTCGAGCAGGTCGAACACGGCGCGCAGCACGCTGACGCCGCCACCGATCACGGCCTTGCGATCGTCGCGCATGCCTTCGATGCGCAGCTTGTCGGCGCTCCCGGCCTTGAGCAGCTTGTCCAGCAGCCAGTCGAGTCCCGTGCGCGTGACCAGATCGGGCGCGCCACCGGCCGCCGCCAGCACGTCGCCGACCGCACCGATGGTGCCCGATGCACCGTACGCCACGTCCCACTGCGTCCGCGTGTAGCTGTTCAGTGCCTCGTCCAACACAGCCTTGGCCGCGATCTCCGCGGCGCGGAAAGCGGCCGGGGTGAACAGGCCGCCCTCGAAGTACTTCATCGACCAGGCCACGCTGCCGACGCGGTAGGACTCCATCACGCGGGCCTCGAGTGCGCGGCCCAGGATCATTTCGGTCGAGCGGCCGCCGATGTCGATCACCAGGCGTCGTTCGCGCTCCGACGCGTCGGTCTGCGGCAGCGTGTGGGCCACGCCCTGGTAGATCAGGCGGGCTTCTTCCCGCCCTGGAATCACGTCGATGCCGAAGCCGAGGACGGTGCGCGCGCGCAGCAGGAATTCGTCGCGGTTGCGCGCCTCGCGCAGCGTCTGCGTCGCCACGGCGCGCACCTGCGAGCGCTTGAAGCCGGCCAGCCGTTCGCCGAAGCGCGCCAGCGTATCCCAGCCGCGCTGCATGGCCTCGGGCGTGAGGTTGCGCGCGCTGTCGAGGCCATTGCCCTGGCGCACGGTTTCCTTGAGGTATTCGGTGCGGTGGATCTGGCCATGGTCGAACTGGCCGATTTCGAGGCGAAAGCTGTTGGAGCCGAGATCGACCGCGGCGAGACGGGTACCGTTTTGCATGAAGAGGAGAGAAAAGAAGGCCCCTGCATGGTAGCCGCGGCGCCGGCTGCGCCACGTGACGGTTGTGTGACAAGGTCATGTGCTTCGGCCCTGATTTCGCATCTTTTCCCTCTGTGGCGCCATGTCACGACGCTGTCACACAAGCTTCCTAGAGTCGCCCGCATGCCCCGCAACGGGGTTTTGCAGCACTTCAAAGGAAGCTTCATGAAAACGACCCTTCAATTCGCAACCGCCGGCCTCGTGGCCGCCGCATTCTCCTGTGCACCCGCCTTCGCTCAGAACGTCACCGGCGCTGGCGCGAGCTTTCCGGCGCCTCTCTATTCGAAGTGGGCCGGCGACTTCAACAAGGCCACCGGCACCCAGGTGAACTACCAGTCGGTCGGCTCGGGCGCAGGCCTCAAGCAGATCGAAGCCAAGACGGTCGACTTCGGCGCGTCCGACGCGCCGCTGAAGGACGAAGAGCTCGCGGCCAAGGGCCTGATGCAGTTCCCCACCGTGATCGGCGGCGTGATCCCTGTCGTGAACATCGCCGGCATCAAGCCGGGCGAGCTGAAGCTCAGCGGCGCGGTGCTCGGCGACATCTACCTCGGCAAGATCACAAAGTGGAACGACCCGGCCATCAAGGCCCTGAACGGCTCCCTTGCGCTGCCGGACGCCGCGATTGCGCCGGTGCGCCGCGCCGATGGTTCAGGCACGAGCTTCCTGTTCACCAACTACCTGAGCAAGGTCAATGCCGAGTGGAAGAGCAAGGTCGGCGAGGGCACGGCAGTCAACTGGCCTGTGGGCACCGGCGGCAAGGGCAATGAAGGCGTCGCCGCTTTCGTGAAGCAGCTGCCCAATTCGATCGGCTATGTCGAATATGCGTATGTGAAGCAGAACAAGATGGTCTACGCACAGATGCAGAACGCAGCCGGCAACATGGTGTCGCCCGACGATTCGGCCTTCAAGGCCGCCGCGGCGAATGCCGAATGGAGCAAGAGCTTCTACCAGGTGCTGACCAACCAGACCGGCAAGGATGCCTGGCCGATCACCGGCGCCACCTTCATCCTGATGCAGAAGGTGCAGGACAAGCCGGCCAACGCAACCAGCGTGCTGAAGTTCTTCGACTGGGCCTACAAGAGCGGCGACAAGACGGCGGACGACCTCGACTACGTGCCGATGCCTGACAACGTGAAGACCATGGTCGCCAAGGCATGGGGCGACATCAAGGACACGTCGGGCAAGTCCGTCGCACCCGCGGCCACCAAGTAACCGGATCGGCGCGGCATGAGCAGCACCCCACCGCTCGGCGCCGCGCCGCCTTCGTCTCTCCCGGAGCGACCCGTGTCATCCACCTTTCCTGCCAATGCCGCCACGCTCGACCTCGCGGCCGGGCGTGCCACGCCTTCCAATCCACCGCCGGCCAAGCGGCCGCGCACCGGCGCGCTGACCGACAAGCTGTTCGGCATGGCAGCCCTGGGCGCCGCGCTGCTCACCCTGGCATTGCTGATCGGCATCCTGCTGTCGCTGTTCGCCGGCGCCTGGCCCGCGATCTCCAAGTACGGCCTGAGCTTTCTGACCAGCAGCACCTGGGATCCGGTGCAGGAGGAGTACGGCGGCCTCGTGATGATCTACGGCACGCTGGCCACCTCGCTGATCGCGCTCGTGATCGCGGTGCCTGTGAGCTTCGGCATCGCGCTGTTTCTGACCGAACTTTCGCCTTCGTGGCTGAAGCGCCCGCTGGGGACCGCCATCGAATTGCTGGCGGCCGTACCGTCCATCGTCTACGGCATGTGGGGCCTGCTGGTGTTCGGCCCGATCCTCGCGCAGTATGTGCAGCAACCGCTGCAAAAGGCCTTCGCCGGCGTGCCGTATCTCGGCGCGCTGGTGTCCGGCCCGCCGGTCGGCATCGGCATCCTGTCGGCCGGCATCATCCTGGCGATCATGATCATTCCGTTCATCGCCTCGGTGATGCGCGACGTGTTCGAGGTCACGCCGGCCCTGCTCAAGGAATCGGCCTACGGGCTCGGCTCGACCACCTGGGAGGTCGTGTCCAAGGTCGTGCTGCCCTACACCAAGGCGGGCGTTGTCGGCGGCATCATGCTCGGCCTCGGCCGTGCGCTCGGCGAGACGATGGCCGTCACGTTCGTGATCGGCAATGCCAATCAGCTGCAGTCGCTCTCGGTGTTCGAGGCTGCGAACAGCATCACCTCGGTGCTGGCGAACGAGTTCGCCGAAGCCGGCGCGGGCCTGCACCAGGCGGCCTTGATGTACCTCGGCCTGGTGCTGTTCTTCATCACCTTCGTCGTGCTCACGCTCTCCAAGCTGTTGCTCGCCCAAATGAAGAAGAGCGAAGGAACCAAGTCATGACGACAGCGGAAAAGCTGTTGAGCCTGAAGGCGCTCAACGAAACACGCGCAGCGCGGTTCGCCACCCGCAAGCGCGTCAACCAGATCGCGTTGACCCTGTCGCTCGCGGCGATGGCGTTCGGGGTGTTCTGGCTGATATGGATCCTGTGGGAAACGCTGCGCCTGGGTGTCGGCGGCCTGGCGCTGGCAACCTTCACCGAGATGACGCCGCCGCCGAACGAGGCGGGTGGCATCGCCAATGCCATCTTCGGCTCGCTCGTGATGGTCGGCGTGGCCACCTTCATCGGCACGCCGATCGGCATCATGGCCGGTATCTACCTGGCCGAATACAACCCCAAGGGCTGGTTGTCGAGCGTGACGCGCTTCGTCAACGACATCCTGCTGTCGGCGCCGTCGATCGTCATTGGCCTGTTCGTCTACGCCGTCGTGGTCGCGTACTTCAAGAACTTCTCGGGTCTGGCCGGCGCGCTTGCGCTCGCGCTGATCGTGATCCCGGTGGTCATCCGCACGACCGAGAACATGCTGCAACTGGTGCCGCCCGGCCTGCGCGAAGCGGCCTACGCACTGGGCACGCCGAAGTGGAAGGTGATCCTCAGCGTCACGATGGTGGCTGCCCGTGCCGGCGTGGTCACCGGCGTGCTGCTGGCGGTGGCGCGCATCGCGGGCGAGACCGCGCCGTTGCTGTTCACGGCGCTCAACAACCAGTTCTGGACGGCCGACATGTCGCAGCCGATGGCCAGTCTGCCCGTGACCATCTTCAAGTTCGCCATGAGCCCCTACGAGAACTGGCAGCAGCTGGCCTGGGCCGGCGTGTTCCTGATCACCGTCGCGGTGCTGGGCCTCAATATCCTCGCGCGAGTCCTCACGCGCACCAAGCTTTGAAAGGCAACAACATGTCCGCCACACTCGCGAAACCGGAAGTCTCCAAGATCTCGGTCAAGGACCTGAACTTCTATTACGGCAAGTTCCACGCGCTCAAGGGCATCAACCTCGAGATTCCGGAGAACAAGGTCACGGCCTTCATCGGCCCTTCGGGCTGCGGAAAGTCGACGCTGCTGCGCACGTTCAACCGCATGTTCGAGCTTTACCCGGAGCAGCGTGCCGAGGGCACGATCGCGCTCGACGGCGAGAACCTGCTCACCAGCAAGCAGGACGTTGCGCTGATCCGCGCCAAGATCGGCATGGTGTTCCAGAAGCCGACGCCGTTCCCGATGTCCATCTACGACAACGTCGCCTTCGGCGTCAAGCTGTTCGAGAACCTGAGTTCGAGCGACATGGACGACCGCGTCGAATGGGCGCTCAAGAAGGCCGCGCTGTGGACCGAAGTGCGCGACAAGCTGCAGCAGAGCGGCTCGGGCCTGTCCGGCGGCCAGCAGCAGCGCCTGTGCATCGCACGCGGCATCGCGATCAAGCCCGAAGTGCTGCTGCTCGACGAACCCTGCTCGGCGCTCGACCCGATCTCGACCGCGAAGATCGAGGAACTGATCGCCGAACTCAAGAGCGAGTACACCGTGGTGATCGTGACGCACAACATGCAGCAGGCCGCGCGCTGCAGCGACTACACGGCCTACATGTACCTGGGCGACCTGATCGAGTTCGGCGCGACGGAACAGATGTTCTTCAAGCCGCAGCGCAAGGAGACGGAAGATTACATAACGGGTCGCTTCGGCTGATCACGGAGACACACATGACCGAAAAACATTTGTCCAGCCAGTTCGACAGCGAACTCAACGCCGTCTCGTCGCGCGTCATGGAGCTCGGCGGCATGGTGGAGGCGCAGATCCACCAGGCCGTCTACGCACTGGCACAGTTCGACGTGGAAGCGGCCGACCGCGTGATGGAAGCGGAAAACGCGGTCAATGCCATGGAGATCGAGATCGACCGCGAACTGTCGTCGATCATCGCGCGGCGCCAGCCGACGGCACGCGACCTGCGCCTGCTGATCGCGATCAGCAAGACCACGGCGAACCTCGAACGCGTGGGCGACGAGGCCAACAAGATCGCGCGCATGGTCAAGTCGATCATCGAAAGCGGTTCGTCGCGCGCCTTGCCGTCGATCGAGATCCGCATCGCGGCCGACATGGCCTCCGGCCTGCTGCGCAAGGCGCTCGATGCCTTCGCGCGGCTCGATACCGCGGCGGCGCTGTCGATCCTGAAGGAGGACGACCTGATCGACAAGGAGTTCGACGGGTTCGTCCGCAAGCTGGTCACCTACATGATGGAAGACCCGCGCACGATTTCAGCCAGCCTGGACCTGCTGTTCCTGGCCAAGGCGATCGAACGCATCGGCGACCACGCCAAGAACATCGCCGAGTTCATCATCTACATCGTCAAGGGTGCCGATGTGCGGCACACTTCGATGAAAGAGATCGAATCGGCACTGCAATAAGCGAGCGAATGAAAAAGCCCAGAGTCCTCATCGTCGAAGACGAGTCCTCGATCGCCGAACTGATCGCGGTCAACCTGCGCCACAACGGCTTCGAGCCGATCTGGGCGGAGGACGGCACGGCGGCGCAGCGCGAGATCGATGCGGGCCTGCCGGACCTGATCCTCCTCGACTGGATGCTTCCGGGCCAGAGCGGCCTGGTGCTGGCGCGCCAGTGGCGCAAGGATGCACGCACCAAGGCCATCCCCATCCTGATGCTCACGGCGCGCGGCGACGAGCCCGACAAGGTGGCGGGTCTCGACGCCGGCGCCGACGACTACATCACGAAGCCGTTCTCCACGCAGGAGATGCTGGCGCGCATCCGTGCCGTGCTGCGCAGGCGCGCCCCCGAGGCCGTGACCGAGCGCGTCGAGATCGGCGAGCTCGCCCTCGACACGGCCACGCACCGTGTGACGTGGCAGGGCGCCTCGCTCAAGGTCGGACCGACCGAGTTCAAGTTGCTGGCGTATCTGATGCAGCATGCAGAGCGGGTTCACAGCCGGTCGCAACTGCTCGACAAGGTGTGGGGTGACCACGTCTACATCGAGGAGCGCACCGTCGACGTTCATGTGAAGCGGTTGCGTGAGTCGCTCGGCGCGGCCGCCGCCATGGTCGAGACCGTGCGCGGCGCGGGTTATCGCCTCACGGCCCAAATCACGGTCTAGCCGCTCGCAGGCCGCCCGTGCCGAACACGGCGCGGATAATTCCCCGCCATGCCCTTTCGTATTGCGACGTTCCTGATCGCGTCTTGTGCAGGCGCTGCGCTTGCTTCGAGCATGCTCGGCCTGAAGTTTGCCTGGGTCGGCGCATGGATCGGCGCGCTGCTCTGGATGGGGCTGGACACATGGCGCGCCGCGCGGCTGCTGAGGTTGCTGCGCAGCGACGTGGCCAACCTGCCGTCGCGCGGGCCCGGCGTGTGGGGCGAGTTGTCGGAGCGCATCCGCAAGCTGTTGCGCGAGCGCGAGCAGCAGACGCGCCAGGCCGAAGACCGGCTGCAGGAGTTCCTGGCCGCGATCCAGGCCTCGCCCAATGGCGTGGTGCTGCTGGACGAGCAGGGCCGGATCGAATGGTGCAACCAGACCGCCGCGGCCCAGTTCGGTATCGACGCCGAGCGCGACATGCTGCAGCACCTGGCCAACCTGGTGCGCGACCCTGCCTTCGTGGCCTATCTGGCGTCATGGAACTACAGTCGCGACGTGCTGATCGACGCGCAGGGCCGCACGGCGCGCGGCCATCCTGTTCGGCTCTCGGTGCAGGTGCACCCGTATGCCGGCAACCGCCGCATGCTGCTGACGCGCGACATCACCGCGCTCGAACAGGCCGAGACCATGCGGCGAGATTTCGTGGCCAATGTGTCGCATGAGATCCGCACGCCGCTCACCGTGCTGGCCGGCTTCGTCGAGACCTTGCAGAACCTGCCGCTCGATGCCGAGGAGCGCGCGCGCTACCTGCGCCTCATGGGCCAGCAATCGCAACGCATGGAAATGCTGGTGAATGATCTGCTGACGCTGTCGCGCCTGGAGGGCAGTGCGGCGCCGCCGGCCAACCAGTGGACGCGGGTGCGTGCGCTCCTCGCGCAGGGCGAGGACGAGGGCAGGGGGCTGTCGGGCCGGCTCGCGCCGCAGGGGCACAAGCTGTCGTTCTCCCTCTATGCCGACTCGGAGATTGCCGGCGCGTCGACGGAGTTGCAAAGCGCGATGTCGAACCTGCTGAGCAACGCGATCCGCTACACGCCCGGCGGCGGCGAAGTGGCTGTGAGCTGGAAGGTGCTGCCCGACGGCCGCGGCGAGTACGCGGTGCGCGACAGCGGGCCCGGCATCGCGGCGGAGCACATACCGCGGCTGACCGAACGCTTCTACCGCGTGGACCGCAGCCGCTCCCGCGAGACGGGCGGCACCGGTCTGGGCCTGGCCATCGTCAAGCACATCGCACAGCGCCACGGCGCCGAGTTGCGCATCGAAAGCACGATCGGACAGGGCTCGCGCTTCGCGCTGCTGTTCCCGGCGGGGCGGGTGCGGGAGGCGCGGGCACTGGTCACCTGATGCCGATCGTCGTCTTGCGCACCGTCCGCCAGAGCAACGCGAGAAACAGCGCCGCCGTGAACGCCAGCGCCGCCGCGCTCATGAGCCAGAACGCCAGTGGCGACTGCATTGCGGGCCAGGGCCCGAGGCCGTGGTACGCCAGCAGGTAGCTGCCGCCGAGCCCGACACCCCACAACAGCGCGCAGTAGATCAGCAAGGGCAGCACGGTCACCCGGTAGCAGCGCAGCACGAACACGCACAGGGTCTGCAGCACATCGGCGACGTGGTAGCCCGCCGTGGCGATCAACAGCGATGCGGCCAGCGCCGCCACTGCCGGATTGGGCGAATACGCGCCGGCCAGCCAGTGGCGCCCCAGCACCATGCCGGTCGCGAACAGAAGCGCCATGACCGTGGCGAGTTCGAAGCCCTTGCGGCAAGCCAGCCGGGCACGGGCCGGCTCGCCCGCACCGAGCCAGTAGCTCACGCGCGCGCTGGTCGCGATGGAAAGCGACAGCGGCATCATGTAGGCCACGGCCGTGAGGTTCGACGCGATCTGGTGGGCCGCCGCCGCGGCGGTGCCGAGCCGCGCGATGAACAGTGCCATCAAGGTAAACGAAGTCACTTCGACCAATACCGCCAATCCGCCCGGACCGCCGAGCCGCAGGAACTGGCCGAGCTGCCGCCAGTCGGGCGGCTCGATGCGCTGCCAGAAGCGGAAGCTGCGATAGAACGCACCCTGGCGCAGCAGCACCAGCGCACAGGCCAGCATGGCCCAGTTGACAACGAGCGTGGCCCAGCCGCAACCGACCAGACCGAGCGCGGGCATGCCGGCGCCGCCGAAGCACAACCAGACCGACAGCGGCAGCTTGAGACCGAGCGACGCGATCTGCAGCCAGGTCACGAGCTTTGGTTTGCCGAGGCTCTGGTTCAGCGTGCTGAAAAGGCGAAAAAGCAATGCCGGCGGCAGGCCGAATGCAAGCACCGAAAGGTAGCGTCCCACCTCGTCCTGCATCGCGCCGGGAACACCCGTCCAGCGCATCAGCGCATCCGGATGGAGCAGCACCGCCATGCCGAGCACGATGGTGAAGCCGCACAGGTAGAGCGACTGCCGCACCGAGCGGCCGACCTCGGCCGTGCGCCCGCCGCCATGCAGTTCGGCCCAGATCGGCAACAGCGCCTGCAGGACGCCCATCAGCGACACGTAGACGCTGATGAAGATCGCGGAGCCGACCGACAGGGCCGCCAGCGCGCCTTCCGCATAGCGGCCGGCCACGATGGTGTCGGTCACGCCGAAAGCCATCACCGCGAGCTGTCCGACGAGCACAGTGCCCGCGTGGCGCGCGATCGTGCGCCACTCGCTGGTCCCGCCGTCGCGGTCGGTCACGGCATGATGCGCTGGTACAGCAGCAAGTCGTCGCTCGGGCTGGTGGGACGGCGCAACGTGCCCATGAAGCGCCACTGATCGAGGCTCACGATGTCGTGCAGCTTCGCAATCACTTCCGGGTTGACCAGCAGCCAGCGGCAGTCCCTGCTGCCGGTGAGCGGCTTCAGTTCGAAATGGCCGTGGTGCTGCAATGCGGCGAGGTGCGGGCGCTGCAGGCCGAGCTCGGAGATGCAGCTCGCATCGCCGACGCGATCCTTGATGGCCTGGATCTGCGGCACGTAGCTGCGTGCGTAGTCGAGCAGCGGCAGCCACAGCGTCATCAGCAGCATCCAGCACAGCGCCGTGCCGCCCGCCGGCAGCACCAGCGTCTTCCAGAGTGCCGCACGGTGGCGGCCGGTGCGCCAGCGCACCAGCCAGACCCAGGCGGCTGTCGCTGCGAGGGCGAACACCAGGGCCAGCACGGAAAATTCCGGAACGAAGCCGGGTGCGAGCCGTGCAACGTTGGCCGCGGGCTTCGGCGGGATTCCTGTTTGCAGCGAGATCCAGTAGACCCAGATGAAGATCGCGCAGCCGGTGAAAGTGATCAGCGTCAGCCAGTCGATCAGGGCCGCCACGCTGCGCCGGAACGTCGGCAGCGCGAACGCCGCGAGCGTGGCGAAGGCAGGCAGCGCGAGCAGCAGCGAGCGTTCCGAAAATTCGGTGGTCAGGGTGGCCGCCAGCGGCACCAGCGCAAACCAGAACGGCAATGCCACATGGCGCGCCGTGAGCTGCCGCCGCCAGCGCCAGAGCGTCCACATGGCCAGCGGCCAGGCGGGCCAGGTGAACCACAGCAGGAGTTTGAGCTGGCTGCGCAGATCTTTGCCCAACGATGCGTTTGGAAGGCTGCCAGGCAGCACGATGTGCCACTGCAAAAGCCCAAGCGCCAGGGAAAGCGCCGCCGTCAGCGCCGTGACGGCCAGCACGGCGACGAACGCCCGCAGGGGATAGCTGGGGCCTTCCGCGTCGTCTTCGACGCCTTCGGCAGCGCGCCGCCGATGCCGCTCCCAGCCCAGAAACAAGAGGCAGCCAGCCGACAGGATGAGTGCCATCGAAGGGGCGCCGCTGAGCGCCATGCCGATCGTGCCGACGGCCAGCGCGACCAGACCTCCGACCCGGCGATACGGCAGGGCAGCGATGCCGTAGAAAAGGTTGGCCGCGAAGAACAACTGCGCCAGCGCCGGTGTCGTTTCGTGGCCCAGTTGCAGCAAACCCAGGCAGGCCAGCAACGCGAGCAGGGCGCCGTCGGCCATCGCCCGTGCGTAGTCGGTCGGTCTGGCTTCCCCGCCGAACGCGAAGGCCACCGGTTGGGCCCGTGGCGTGCGTGCGAGGTAGTACACCGCATACCACGTGGCCGTGAAGGTACCCCAGAGCAGCAGCGCGAATGCGGCGCGCACGGCCAGGTCGGGATGCACCCATGCAGGTGCGATCTTGATCGCCCAGGCGCCGATCCAGTAGGGCAGCAGCGCCGGCGTCTCCGGCCGCATGCCGAACAGGAGCGGATCAAACCAGCGGGCAACACCCTCCGTGCTGCGCGCCAGTTCCGCCATGTAGCCGAAGGCGGCGATGTCCGCGCTCTTCCAGGGTCCGCGGCCGATGAGCCCCGGCATCAGGTAGGCCGCACACAGCAGCAACAGCGCGATGCGCGGCAGTCGGCGCACGGCGGCCTGGGCAACGATGGCGGGCGTCGGCTGGTTCAACGGTGGCGAGTGGTCGACAAAGGCGGGATTGAAAAAGGGCAGCGCGGTAAACCGGG
>SEGN01000674.1 GCA_004211245.1 Variovorax sp. | reverse complement strand
GCGCAGTGCGGCTACTGCCTCAACGGCATGGTGATGCAGGCGGCGGCCCTGCTCGCGCGCGAACGCCGGCCGAGCGAGGCGCGCATCCGTGCCGAGCTGTCGGGCAACCTGTGCCGCTGCGGCACGCACGTCGAGATCCTGCGCGCGGTCGCGCTGGCGGCGCAGCGCATCGCCGACCGGGAAGACGCCGCGTGACGCGCCGTGCCGACGCGCCGCGCGCGCGGGCCGACTTTCTGAATGCCGATGGCGCGTTGGTCGTCGTGCGCGAGACACCGCCTGCGCCGCCGCCCGCGCCCGGCCAGCCGGCACTGGTCTCGGGCAACCCGGCCGAGGGCGACGAGATCCTGCTGGCCGTGTGGGACGACGGCAGCGTGACAGCGTTGCACGGCCACGTCGATCTCGGCACCGGCCTGCAGACCGCGCTGGCGCAGATCGTGGCCGAAGAACTCGACCTGCCGCTGGACCGCGTGGCCATGGTGCTGGGCGACACCGGGAGCGCGCCCAACCAGGGCGCCACCATCGCGAGCGCATCGATCCAGATCCACGCGGCGCCGTTGCGTGCGGCGGCGGCGCAGGCGGCCGCCTGGCTGCGCGCGCACGGGGGCGTCGCAGCGTTGGCCGGACAGCGCACCGTGCTCACGCTGGCACTCGACACGCCACTCAAGCACCCCGACGACTACCGCGTGGTCGGCACGCGCGCGCCGCGCGTCGACATCCCCGCCAAGCTGGCCGGCGATGCCGTGTTCGTGCACGACATGCGCGTGCCCGGCATGCTGCACGGTCGCGTGGTGCGGCCGCCGTATGCGGGCGCCGACCATGGCGAGTTCATCGGCAACACGCTGGAGTCGGTGGACGAAGCATCGATCGCGCACATCCCGGGCATTCGCGCGGTGGTGGTCATCCGCGACTTCGTCGGCATCGTGGCCGAGCGCGAAGAGCATGCCGAGCAGGCGCTGCGCGAACTGCGCGTGCGCTGGAAGCCGTGGCCCGGCCTGCCGTCGCTGGACGACCTCGGCAGTGCGATCCGTGCGAACGCGTCCACGCAGCGCCTGCTGGTCGACGAAGGCGACGTCGATGGCGCGATGGCGTCGGCCGCGCAGGCCGCAACGGCGCCGACGACGTGGCGGCCGATGCGGCGCTGCTGTCGCGCGCGGTCGCGGCGCCGGTGCGCGTGCAGCTCACGCGCGAGCAGGAGCATCTGTGGGAGCCCAAGGGTGCGGCGCAGCTGATGCAGGTCAACGGCGGGCTCGCGGCCGACGGCAGCGTGGCGGCCTACGATTTCGAGACCTCGTACCCATCGAACGGCGCGCCGACGCTCGCGCTGCTGCTCACGCGCACCATCGAGCCGGTGGCCCAGGCGTTCGAGATGGGCGACCGCACCGCGCGCCCGCCGTATGCCTACGAGAACCTGCGCGTCAAGGTGAACGACATGGCGCCGATCGTGCGCGCCTCATGGCTGCGCGGCGTCTCGGCGTTGCCCAACTCGTTCGCGCACGAGTCGTATGTGGACGAGCTCGCAAGCGCGGCCGGCATCGACCCGGTCGAGTTCCGGCTGCGGCACCTGCCCGATCCGCGCGCGGCCGAGCTGCTGCGCGCCACCGCGCAGAAGGCCGGCTGGCGCATGCGCACCGGGCCGCAGGAGAACGCGGACGGCGGGCTGGGCCAGGGCGGCGACATCGTGTTCGGCCAGGGCGTGGCCTACGCGCGCTACATCCACAGCAAGTGGCCCGGCTTCGGCGCGGCCTGGGCCGCCTGGGTCGCCGACGTGGAGGTCAACCAGAAGACCGGCGAGGTGCACGTGCGCCGCGTGGTGGTCGGCCACGACGCGGGCCTGCTGATCAATCCGGCCGGCGTCGAGCACCAGATCCACGGCAACGTGATCCAGACCACGAGCCGCGCGCTGAAGGAGAAGGTGCAGTTCGCGCCGCAAGGCAC
>SEGN01000673.1 GCA_004211245.1 Variovorax sp. | reverse complement strand
TCGTCGACCGCGTCGATCTCGCCGCTGAGCGGGCTGCCGGTCTACGAGTGTTCCAAGGCCGCGCTGGCGGCGCTGTGCCGCTCGGCCGCCTATGCCACGCACGGGCGCGGCCTGCGTGCCAACGTGATCGCACCCGGCTTGATCGATACGCCGCTGGGGCGCGACGCCACGCGCAATCGCCCGACCCGCGCTGCGCGCCCGCTCCCGTTCGGCCGGCAGGGAACGGGGTGGGAGGTCGCGCATGGCGCGCTCTTCCTGCTGTCGTCCGAGGCGTCGTACGTCAATGGTCAGGTGCTGATCGCCGACGGCGGGCTCTCGATCAGCACCGTGCGGCAGCCTGAAGCAGCCTGAAGCCGATCGCCAGGCATTCCAATCACTTCAAAAAAACGAAGGAGACGCCCATGTCATTCTTGCCTCGACTTTTGCAGCGACGCCGCTTTCTGGCCGTGATGGGAGCCGCAGGGCTCGCCGGAACGACGGGCGTTCGTGCACAGGCCCAAGTCGCCTGGCCGAGCCGTCCGATCCGCATGATCGTGCCGAGCGCAGCCGGCAGCGGCGCCGATCTGCTGTGCCGGCTGTTCAGCGACGCCCTGGGCCAGGCGTTGCTGCAGCCGGTGGTGGTCGACAACAAGCCGGGCGCCAACGGCATCCTGGCGGCGGACCAGCTCGTGCGGGCGCAGCCGGACGGCTACACGCTGGGCTGGATGAGTTCCTCGTCCACGGTGGTGAACCAGGCGGTGCAGCCCAACCTGAGCTTCGACGTGACGCGCGACACGGTTCCGATCGTGCAGGTCGGCGCGGGGGGCATCGTCCTGGTGGTGACGCCCGATTTTCCGGCGCGGACGCTGCAGGAGTTCATCGGGGTTGTGAAAGCCGAGCCGGCCGGGCGTTTCAACTACGCGAGTTGGGGCATGGGTTCCACAGGTCACCTCGTCATGGAGTGGCTCAAGGCCCGCGCCGGGCTGGACCTGCGCCATGTGCCCTACAAGACCATGCCCCAGATCTACCAGGACATGCAGGGAGGAAACATCCAGATCGCCTGGGTCGATGTGAGCAGTTCGGTGCCGTTGATCAAGGCGGGCAGACTGCGGGCACTTGC
>SEGN01000213.1 GCA_004211245.1 Variovorax sp. | reverse complement strand
CCCATGTTGCGGAAGTCCTCGCGCGTCACGGTCGGGTAGTAGAGCAACTGGTTCTTCACCAGGTCGCCCAGGAACTCGTGCTTGGGCAGGTGGTCGAGCACCAGGTCGTGGTACGCGAGTTCGTCGACCTGGCGCACGCCGTGCACCAGGATGACCTTCTCGAACTTCTCGTAGGTTTCAGGGTCCCGGATCACGCTCATGAAGGGCGCGAGGCCCGTGCCGGTGCCCAGCAGGTAGAGGCGCTTGCCCGGCAGCGTGTAGTCGATCAGCAGCGTGCCGGTGGGTTTGCGGCCCACGATGATCTTGTCGCCGGGCTGGATGTGCTGCAGCTTCGAAGTGAGCGGGCCGTCTTCCACCTTGATGCTCAGGAACTCGAGATGCTCCTCGTAATTGGCGCTGACGATGCTGTAGGCGCGCAGCAGCGGCTTGTTGTTGACCTTCAGCCCGATCATCGTGAAATGGCCGTTCGAGAACCGCAGCGCCGGGTCGCGCGTGGTCGTGAAGGTGAACAGGCGATCCGTCCAGTGGTGGACGCTGAGGACGGTTTCTTCGCTGAAGGCACTCATGGCTTGAAGTCGTTCGATGGTTCGGTAAAAACGCCGTTGCGCGCTGGCATTGCATTTGCTACATTGATTTCGAATGTAGCGTTCACAACATCAAAGTGGAGTGAATGCTACACAAAGAGCAGATCGATCACAAGCAGCTTCCGAGCCACCCGGCGCCGAAGCTGCCCCGGGGATTTTCCACGATGACTGAACACACGAAGACCGACGGGCTGCCCGGCATGGACATGCCGGGCCTGGCGCCGCTTTCCGAGCGGGCGCCGTTGCGCAACGACAAGATGAGCGTGGCCAAGGTCGAGTGCAATGCCTGCCCGGTGCTGTGCCAGATCTCGGACGGCCGCAGTGGTGCGTGCGACCGCTACGCGAACCGCGCCGGCACGCTGGTGCGGGTGGACCCGGTCGTCCTGCTGCGCCGTGCGGTCGAGGGCGATGCCACCGCATTGGTGCCCTTTGCACGCCCCGGTGCGGAAACGACCGCCGATGGTGCGCCGCCGAACGCGCCCGACTGGGACGGCGACCTGCTGCTGGCCGACGAGGTGTTCGTCACCGGCGTCGGTTCGTCCACCACCTACCCCGACTACAAGCCCGCTCCCTTCATCGTAGGCTCGAAGGTGCGCGGCGTCGACATGGTGACGGTCGTCACCGAAGGCATCTTCAGCTACTGCAGCCTCAAGATCAAGATCGACACCGACCGCTTTCTCGGCGCCGAACAGGCCAACGTGCGCTACAAGGGCGAGGTGGTCGGGCACGTCACCACGGCAGAGTACGGCTCGCAGATGCTGTCGCTGGGCGGGGTGCACCACCTGACGGGTGGCAGCAAGAAGGAAGGGCGGATGACGCTCGAACTGATGCAGCTGCTCGGCAACAAGAAGCCGGCCGAATGCATCATCGACGGCGGCGCGAGCATCGTCATCCAGGCCGGCAAGCCGCCCATCGTGAATGGCGTCGAGGAACAGCGCATGCGCGTCGGTTGCGGCTCGGCGGCGGTCGGCATCTTCGCGCGCCAGTTCGCCGGTGTCGCCGACGAGGTGGTGGTGGTCGACGACCACATCACCGGCGTGCTCACGCAGCACCAGGCCGGGCGCTGCCTGGACATGGTGCCCTCGGGCATCGAGATGCGCGGGCGCAAGTCGACACCGGGGCGCTACTTCCAGGTCGCGAACCCGGGCAACGGCTGGGGTGGCACCGACATCGACGATCCCCTGTCGATCATCGAAGGCTGGGAGGAGGGCGTTGCAAGGCCCGGCCTGCGGCTCCTGATGACCTCCACCACCGGCGAGCATGCGCAGTGGTACGTGCTCGACGACGCCCTGCGGCCGGTGGAGCAGCCGATGCCCGATGCCGTGCGCCGCATCGTCGAGCGCATCGGCGAGAACTGCGAGCCTTCGCTGTGCACCGTGCTGTTCCTCGGCGGCGCCGGCGGCAGCCTTCGCGCGGGCGTCAGCGAGAACCCGGTGCTGCTCACGCGCGCCATCAAGAAGGCGCTGGTCAACGTCACCTGCGGCGGCGCGCCGGCGTACGTGTGGCCGGGTGGCGGCATCACCGTGATGGTCGACGTGATGCGCATGCCCGACAACAGTTTCGGCACGGTGCCCACGCCGGCCATCGTCGCGCCGATCGAATTCAGCATGCGCCTCGACGACTACGCGGCACTCGGCGGCCACACCGCGAGCGTGTTCCCGCTGGAGCAGGCCCTGTCGCGCGGCGCCTGGCAGGACGACGGGGCGCCACTGGCGCGCCAGTGGCAGACCGTCGACGCGGCCAACCCCTGGCCGCTCGGTCAACCGCCGATGCTGGGCTGAAGCGTGGCGGCACAGCGCAACGCACTCGACGGCGGCCGCTGGCACTGGAGCCACGGCCCGATCGACATCGTGGCCGAAGCGCACGGCGAGCCGCAGGCCGTGGCCGCCGCGCACGAGGCGGCATGGCAGAGGTTCGAGACGGTGCTCGGCGAGCTGGTGCTCGAGCTGCCGCTGTTGCGCCAGCCGGTCGGCACGGAATGCCTGTTGCGCGGTCCGGTCGCGCGCCGCATGTGGCAGGCCTGCGCGCCGTTCCGTGCGGGCTTCATCACGCCGATGGCGGCGGTGGCCGGCAGCGTGGCGCAGGAGCTCATCGGGTTCTACGAGCGTCCCGGCATCGCGCGCGCCTGGCTCAACAACGGCGGCGACATCGCGATGCATCTCGCACCGGGCCAGTCCGTCCGCGTGGGCCTGTTCTCGGACCTCGCACGCTTCGACCTGCGCCATGTCGGGCGCATCGCCACCGATGGCCAGTTCGAGGTCGCGGCCCACATGCCGGTGCGCGGCGTCGCCACCAGCGGCTGGCGCGGCCGCAGCTTCTCGCTCGGCATCGCCGACAGCGTGACCGTGCTGGCCGCAACTGCTGCGCAGGCGGATGCCGCTGCGACCGTCGTCGCCAACGCAGTCGACGTGCAGGATGCCGGCATCCACCGGCGTCCAGCCCACGAGTGCAAGGACGACAGCGACCTGGGCGACCGGCCGGTGACCGTCGGCGTGGACGCGCTCTCGCCCGCCCAGGTGCGCCGCGCACTGGATGCGGGCGTGGCGCGCGCGCTGGCGTTGCAACGCGCCGGGCTCGTCGTGTCTGCGGTGCTGGTGTGCCAGGGCCGGTATCGGGCGGTCGAAGCTTTATGCTCCGCTCCTGCGGTGCCGGGCCCGTTGCAGCCGCTGGCTGTTGGTTCAGTATTTGCTTAACGAAATGCCCATGATCGAAATCCGCCGCGTCTTCACGCACGTCGAGCACATCCACCACGAGTTCGGCCCCCGCGCCGAAACCCCGCTCGTGCGCGGTGCCATCGGCGCCGTGCTGACCAACCCGTTCGCGGGCCGCTACGAGGCCGACATCCTGCCGATGATGGCGCTGCTCGACCCGGTCGGTGTCGACATGGCGCACAAGCTGCTCGCCGCCATGGACGTGCAGGCCGACCAGATCGCGACCTACGGCAAGGGCGCCATCGTCGGTGCGGCCGGCGAGCTCGAACACGGTGCGCTCTGGCATGTGCCCGGTGGCTATGCCATGCGCGAACTGCTCGGCTGGAAGGGCGACCGCAATGCCTACCGTGCAGGCCAGGCCGAAGAGAAGACGGGCCAGCCTGCGAATGCGCTGTCGATCGTGCCGTCGACCAAGAAGGTCGGCGCGCCCGGTGCCACGCTCGACGTGCCGCTGACCAACATCAATGCCAGCTATGTGCGCGGCCAGTTCGACGCCATCGAGGTGCGCGTGCCCGGTGCGCCGGCGGCGGACGAGATCGTCTTCATCCTCGCGATGACCACCGGCTACCGGATTCACGCGCGTGTCGGCGGGCTGCTCGCCGAAAACATTTCCAAGTGGGACGGACTCCGATGACAACCAACATTCGCAAGCTCGTCGTGCAAGTCGACGAAACCCGTATCGAGATGGGTCGGGCCATCGAGCCGCCGACGCGGCGCGCGGTCGCCATCGCCGTGATCGAGAACCCGTACGCGGGCCGCTACAGCGAAAACCTCGACGAGCTCATCGCCATCGGTGAGGAGCTGGGTGCGCTGCTCGGGCAGAAGGCCGTCGCGGCGCTCGGCATTGCGCCCGGCGAGGCGCAGAGCTACGGCAAGGCGGCCATCGTCGGCGAGGCCGGCGAGCTGGAGCACGCGGCCGCGATCCTGCATCCAAAACTCGGCGCACCGTTGCGCATCGCGGTCGAGAAGGGTGCTGCGCTGGTGCCGTCGAGCAAGAAGCGCGGCACGCTCGGCACCGCCATCGACGTGCCGCTCGGCCACAAGGACGCGGCCTTCGTGCGCAGCCATTTCGACGCGATCGAGGCACGCGTGTCCGATGCACCGCGCGCCAACGAGATCGTCGTGGCCGTCGCCGTCACAGACAGCGGTCGGCCATTGCCGCGCATCGGCGGTTTGAAGCTTTCCGAAATCAAGGGCGAAGACGGTCTTCGCTGAGCCGCTTTCCCCCGTTGAATCCCTTTCACTTTCTGTTCGACCTCAAGGAGTTACCCATGAACGCACTGCGTCACGTCTTCACCGCCGCGGCCCTCGCGTCGCTGGCCACCGCCCTCGTTCCTGCGCATGCGCAGGGCGTGATCAAGATCGGCGAGGTCAACAGCTACAAGGCCCAGCCCGCCTTCCTCGAGCCCTACAAGAAGGGCATGGAACTGGCCGTGGAGGAGATCAACGCCAAGGGCGGCATCAACGGCCGCAAGGTCGAGCTCATCACGCGCGACGACAACGCCAACCCCGGCGACGCGGTGCGCGTGGCCGAGGAGCTGGTGGCGCGCGAGAAGATCGACGTGCTCACGGGCACCTTCCTCTCGAACACCGGCCTGGCCGTGGCCGACTTCGCCAAGCAGAAGAAGTTCTTCTTCCTTGCCGGCGAACCGCTCACCGACAAGATGACCTGGCAGGGCGGCAACGAGTACACCTTCCGCCTGCGCCCGGGCACCTACATGCAGGCCGCGATGCTGGTGCCGGAAGCGGTCAAGCTCAACAAGAAGCGCTGGGCCATCGTGTACCCCAACTACGAGTACGGGCAATCGGCGGTCGCTGCGTTCAAGACACTCTTGAAGGCAGCGCAGCCCGATGTCGAGTTCGTCGCCGAACAGGCGCCGCCGCTCGGCAAGGTGGATGCCGGCGCGGTCGCGCAGGCGCTGGCCGATGCCAAGCCCGACGCGATCTTCAACGTGTTGTTCGGTGCCGACCTGTCGAAGTTCGTGCGCGAGGGCAACACGCGCGGACTCTTCAAGGACCGCGCGGTCGTGAGCGTGCTGACCGGCGAGCCCGAGTACCTCGACCCGCTCAAGGAC
>SEGN01000212.1 GCA_004211245.1 Variovorax sp. | reverse complement strand
AGTTGCACGCACTCGTCCATCACCTTGCACTGCAGGTCGCTCGTCCAGTACTTGGCCATGCTGGCGGTCGCGGTGTCGAGCTTTTCCACCATCAGCAGCTCGATGCACTTGTCGACGAACACCTGCGCCACCTGCACCTCGGTCTGCAACTCGGCGAGCTTGTAGCGCGTGTTCTGGTAGTTGCCGACGGGTTGGCCGAAGACCTTGCGTTCCTTCACGTAGGCCACCGTGGTGTCGATTGCGGCCTGTGATGCGGCCACGGCACTGATCGCGATCTGCAGACGTTCCCAGGGCAACTGTTCCATCAGGCAGATGAAGCCGCGGTTCTTCCAGGCTTCGCCGCCGAGGATGTTGTCGGCCGGCACGTGGACGTCGTTGAAGAACAGCTCGGACGTGTCCTGCGCTTTCAGGCCGAGCTTCTTCAGGCGCTTGCCTTTCTCGAAGCCCGGCATGCCGCGCTCGACCAGCAGCAGGCTGGTGCCCTTGGCCCCGGCGGCGGGGTCGGTCTTGGCGACCACGATGACCAGGTCGGCGTGCCAGCCGTTGGTGATGAAGGTCTTGCTGCCGTTGAGCCGGTAGCTGCCGTCGGGCTGCTGGATCGCCGTGGTCTTGACGCCCTGAAGGTCGCTGCCGGCCGCGGGTTCGCTCATCGCGATGGCGCCGATCATCTCGCCGGTGGCGAGCTTCGGCAGGTAGTGCGCCTTCTGGGCGTCGGTGCCGTAACGCTCGATGTAGGGCGCCACGATTTCGCTGTGCAGCCCGAAGCCGACGCCGGTGAAGCCGCGCGCCCAGAGCTCCTCGAACTGGATCACCGAATACAGCAGGTCGGCACCCGCGCCGCCGTACTGCTCGGGCATGGCCATGCAGAGAAAGCCGTTCTCGCCGGCCTTGCTCCACACGGCGCGGTCGATGTAGCCCTGCTCTTCCCAGGCCTCGTGGAAAGGCGCGATCTCCTTGTCCATGAAGCGGCGGAAGGAGTCTCGGAAGGCTTCGTGGTCGGGCGTGAAGAGGGTGCGTTCGATCATGGGGTCTCTCAGCGGCCTTCGAAGACAGCGGGCCGCTTTTGCAGGAACGCAGCGACGCCTTCGCCGAAGCTCGGCTTGTCGATCAGCTCGCGCTGGCGCTCGCTCTCGTAGTGCAGCTGCTCGTCGAGGGTGTTTCGTTCGCTCGCCGCGAAGGCATTGCGCGCTTCCTGCACCGCATGTGCGGGCAGCCGGGCGAGGCGCTGCGCCACCTTATTCGCTTCGGGCAGCAGCAGGTCGTCGTCCACGCAGTCCCAGATCAACCCCCACTGCGCGGCCTTTTCGGCGCTGATGCGCTCGTCGAGCAAGGCCATGCCCATGGCGCGTGCGCGGCCGATGAAGCGCGGGATGAACCAGGTGCAGCCCAGGTCGGGCGAGATGCCGAGCTTCGGCAGAAAAGGCAGGTAGAAGAATGCGCTGCGGCCGGCCAGGGTCACGTCCGCCGCCAGTGCCAGGCCGACGCCCGCACCGGCGGCCGGGCCGTTCACGGCGGCCACCACGGGTACCGGCAGATTGCGCAGGCCGCTGATGATGGGATGGCTCAGCGACTGCATCCAGTCGGCCGTTTCGTCGCCCAGTGTCTTGCCGGCTTCGGGCGCACGCATCGCGCTCAGGTCGGCGCCGACGCAGAACGCCTTGCCGGCGCCGGTCAGCACCACCGCACGCACGGCCTTGTCGTCGGTCACGCGGGCCAGGGCGCCGCGCAGTTCGACCTGAAGCTCCTTGGCGATCGGGTTGAGCTTGGCCGGAAGGTTCAGCGTGAGCGTTGCCACGCCGTCTTCGATTTCGCAGAGAACGAGTGCCATCAGAGCCTTTCGATGATGGTGACGTTCGCCATGCCGCCGCCTTCGCACATGGTCTGCAGGCCGTAGCGCTTGCCGCGCTGGCCCAGGGCGTTGACCAGCGTGGTCATGAGCTTGGTGCCCGAGGCGCCGAGCGGATGCCCGAGCGCGATGGCGCCGCCGTTCACGTTGAGCTTCGCCGGGTCGGCGCCGAGCGTTTGCAGCCAGGCCAGCGGCACCGGCGCGAAGGCTTCGTTCACCTCGTAGAGGTCGATGTCGTCGATCGCCATGCCGGCCTTCTTCAGTGCGCGCTGCGTTGCGGGCAGCGGCGCCTCCAGCATGATCACCGGGTCGTGGCCCATCACGCTCATGTGGTGGATGCGCGCGAGCGGCTTCACGCCCAAGGCTTTCAGGCCGCGCTCGTTGACGACCAGCACGCCGCTCGCGCCATCGCAGATCTGGCTGGCCGTGGCGGCGGTGCAGCGTCCGCCTTCGACGATGAGCTTGACGCCCGCGATGCCCTCCAGCGTGGCATCGAAACGGATGCCCTCGTCGACCGTGTGCAGGTCGCCGCTGTCCGAGCCGTCCGCCAGGCGGATCCGGATGGGCACGATCTCATCGTCGAACGCGCCGGCGCGGCTCGCCGTGATGGCGCGCTGGTGGCTTTCGAAGGCATAGCGGTCGAGCGCGTCCTTTTCGAGGCCGTAGTTCCGGGCGATCATTTCGGCGCCGGTGAACTGGCTGAACTCGACACCGGGGTAGCGCTTCTGCATGGCCGGGCTCATGTACGTGCCGAGTCCGGCCTTGGCCGGCAGGGCATTGGGCGTGAACATCGGCACACGCGTCATGCTCTCGACGCCGGCCGCGATCACCTCGATGCCGCTGCGCGCAACCAGTGCGTCGATCACCTGCGCGGCCAGATCGGCCGGATGCCAGCCCGCGAGTTTGCCGCCGCGCCGCCCGCCGGCCGTGCGGGCCGTGGCGACGATGTAAGCCTCTGCCATGTCGATGTATCCCCGAAGAAAGAAGGCGTCGATGGTTGGACGGGGCGGAGGCAGGGTCAACCCGGATCAACCCGCGTCGCCGGGGCGACAGGCGGATCTCAGGCGGACGGCGCGATCGAGATGCAGGCTGGCTCAAGCGCCGACACCAGCGCGCGGCGGTGCTGCGAGGTGCTGAACTGCTCGCCCGCACCGAGCACGCGATCGACGCAGTCGTCGTCCAGCGTGATCCACACGGTGCCGCTGCGGACCGTGATGCGCACGTCGGCCGCATCGTCCAGGCGGTAGATGCCGCGGGCCGGCAGGCCCATGTCGAAAGCCGACGAAACGCTGGCGCTGAGGAAGGAGTTGTTGTTCATGACGGGCCTTTCACATTCTTGGTGAGAATGAATATAGTGACGCCCATGTCCAATTGCACACGTTGAATCGGAACTCGTTGCATGCCTGTAGAGAATGCGAAAACGCCAAGCGACCTGCCGCCGCTGGACCTGCTGCGCAGCTTCGAGGCCGCGGCGCGCACGCTCAGCTTCACGCAGGCGGCGTCCGAACTCTTCGTCACCCAGTCGGCCGTCAGCCGCCAGATCCAGCAGCTCGAAGCCAGTCTCGGGGTGTTGCTGTTCGAGCGTCGCCATCGCGCGCTGGCCCTCACCGAAGCGGGCCGCGTGATGCAGCGCGCGGTCGCCGACAGCCTGGAGCGCCTGCGCGATGCCACCGCCCGCCTGCGTGCCGACGCCACGCCGCGGCAGGTCGCGATCACCAGCACGCCGGGCTTCGCGTCGCTCTGGCTCATTCCCCGCCTGGCACGGTTCACAGGCGATCACCCGCAGGTCGACGTCCGGGTGTCCGCCACGCACGAGTACCTTGACCTGGAGCGCCACCGCATCGATGTGGCGATCCGCTTCATGCCGATCGACCGCGGCCGCGGGCCTGCACTTTTCGAGGAATCCGTGATGCCGCTGTGCGCGCCGGCCGTTGCCCGCGCACTGCGCACGCCGGTCGACCTCGCAGGGCAGACCCTGCTCACGGTCGACATGCCGAACCACAGCGATGCGCCCACGGCCGACTGGATGCCCTGGCTCCAGGTGATGGGGCTCGCCGAACTGCGCATGAAGAACACCCTGCGCTTCACGCAGTACGCCGATGCCGTGGCCGCCGCCGTGGCCGGCCAGGGCGTGGTGATCGGGCGCATGCCGCTGTTGCACGAGCTGTTGCAGGACGGCCGGCTGGTCGCGCCGTTCGGCCAGGGCGCGGCCTCGCAGCGTGCCTATTTCGTGGAGACGTCGCGGCGCGCCGAGGGCAACAGGGACGCGCAGGATTTCGTGCGCTGGCTGCGCAGCGAGGTCGAGCGCGCCAGCGAGTGACCTTGCGCGGGCGAGCGGCTCAGCGGTCCAGCTGATCGGCCCACATGAGCGCCTGCAGATGCGCCCAGTTGACCTGGTGGTTCGACAGCTGCAGTTCGTCGCAGGCCTTCGCAAAGGCCACGTCGTCGCCCGTTTCGCAGGCCTTGGTGAGCGCGAGGAAGGGCGCGAGTTGTCCTTCGTTGCGCAGCAGCGCGTCGAGCACCGGCTCCGGCAGCGTGACCGAGCCGAGCGCCTGGTCCAGCGGCATGCCGAGCATCGTGTCGAGCAAGGAGAACACGCCCACCACGAAGGCGTTGTCGCAATCTTCCTGCGGCATCAGCTCCGCGGCGAGCAGTTCCATGAGCCGCCCGCGCACCACCGCCGTTGTGCCGGCCGCCGGCGCGGCGCCGCCGGGTCTCGAAATCGTCATCAGCAGCGTGGCCCAGCGAAACAGCCGGTTCAGCCCGAGGATCATCACGGCATGCCGGAACGAGGTGATCTCCACGCTCAGGCCGAAGCCGCACGAGTTGATCATGCGCAGCAGCTTGTACGACAGGGTCGGATCGCGCTTGATCACCTCCTCGATCTCGTCGAGGTCGGCCTCGCGCCGCACCAGGTTGATCAGCTGGATGATGGTGGCCTGCGATGCCTGCACCGTCTTGTCGATGACGGTCGAGGGCTGCGAGAACCACTGGCCCTGGAACAGCTTCACGCCGAAGCGTTTCATCATCTCGTACTGCTCGACGGTGTCGACCTGCTCGGCCACCACTTCGGCCTTCCCCGCCGCGCGCGCCGCCTTGACCACGCGCTCCGCCTGGTCGGGCGGGATGCGGCTCATCTCCAGCTTGATGAAGGCCGCCATCGGCCGCCACGAGGCGAACGCCGGCTCCAGCACCGACGGGCCGAAGGCCAGCCGGAAGCCGGCCGTGCGAATCTTCACGAGCGCCGCGCGGCCGCGTTCGATGTCTTCTTCGCTGCTGCCTTCCGGCGCATCGACTTCGAGGACCACCTTCGCGGGGTCCAGCAGGTCAAGGTGCAGCACGTCGAGGTTCTCGAGCGCGCAGTGGATGAACACGACCTTCTCGCCGGCGACGGCATTGGAGCCCGAATCCGACAGTGCATCGAGCACCACCGTCGAGTCGTTCGCCCGGTCGCGCGGCTGTTCGAACAGCGCATAGCCGTACACCGCGCGCCGCTCGTCGACGATGGCCTGGCGCGAGAGCGCGGAGATGGCCGCGGGAGGTGCATCGATTGCGGGTGCGTGGTCAGCAGACATCGAAACTCCGGATCAGAAAAGCAGTCAGGAAAAAACTTTCAGGCCACGCCCGCCGCCAGCCGCCGGGTGCCTTGCAGCCCGCCGCTGGCCAGCGTGCGCAACAGTGCGCGGTTCACATCCTCGGGAGCGAGGCCGTAGGTCTCGCGCATCGTTCGCAGCGCGTTCGGGTTGTCGGATTCGAGCGCCAACGCGGCCTGCAGGCTCGGCGCGTAGGGGCCGCTGCGGCTCACGATGGCCGAGACGATGCGGTCGGACAGCGGAATGCGCGCCAGGCTCGTGCGCAGCGGTTCGTCCAGCACCAGGTCGAGCTGCGCGAACAGTCCGCACAGGTACACCTCGCGGCGAAGGTCTTCCTCGATGCCTGCGTCCATCAGGTGCTCCATCAGATGGCCGCGCAGCACCATGGTCGCATTGACCGGGCGCAGGTCCGCGTCGTCGGTGGCGTGCGGCAGCTGCTCGGCGAGCCAGGCGCTGAGCGAGCGGTAGCCGAGCATCATGAAGCCGTGGCGCAGCGATGCGATGCCGCTGCGCAGCCCGAGGCCGGCGGAATTGAGGTACAGCAGCAGGCGGTAGGCCAGGGTCGGCTCCTCGCCGAGCAACTGCTCGATCTCGTCCAGCGACGGCTCCTGGTCGAGCGCGTTCATGATCTGCACGATGGCGCGCCGGCTCGGTGGCAACGGCTGGCCCGCGTGGCGGTGCACCGAGTCCTCCACCGGCCAGCCGGCGATCGCCCAGGCGCCCTGCTGGTCGAGCGCGTGATCGGCCAGCGCACGGCTGGCCACACCCTCGACCACCGAGCCGGGCAACACCGGGCTGCCTTCGGCGCGCGCCGCGAGCCGGCCGACCGCGGCCGATTCGCGCGCGCGCAAAGCAGCCCCCAGCGCGTTGCCGGCATCGATCGCCGACAGCAGGGTCATGCGGCGCTCGAAGCAACGTGCCACGTCCTGGGGCGGCAGCTGCATCGCGTCGCCACGCGCCACCAGACGCACACCGCGCGAACGTGCATGGTGAACGCCCGCGCGCAGGCGCGCGTCGTCCATCCAGTCCAGCGGCACCTCGATCAGCGGGTCGCCCGCCGACGCATGGTCGAGCAGGCCGGCCAGCAGCCCGCGCGAACGCAGCGACAGCAGCAGCTCGGGCGATTCGGCCGCGCGCAGCTCCGACAGCATGCGCAGCAGGTGCTGGCCATCGACGCCCTCGCTGTCTTCGTGCACGAACAACTGCACGCCCGCCAGCGTGCGTTGTCGCCCCCAGAGCGGGCGGTAGCCGAGGGAGATGCTGCCCAGAACGCTTTGCGCCATCGCGATCAGCCGATGAAGTTGAACAGGGATTGTTTCTGGATCTGGGCATAGGAGCCCAGTGCCGCCGAGTACGCGGTTTGCTGCGTCTGGAAGTCCGAGAGTCCCTTGACCATGTCGAGGTCTTCTGCGCGCGAGCGGTCGGCCTCGAGCTGGATGCTGCGGTTCTCCTGGCGGCCCGCGATGTCGTCGACGCGGTTCAGCAGGTCCCCCGCGACGCCGCGAGAGGCCTGCAGGCGCGCAAGGCCCGCGTCGACCTGAACCAGCGCCTGTGCGATGTTCTGCGCCACGGCACCTGAGCTGGTGGCGTCGCGCACGCCTGCGATGGCGCTGTCGAGCACGCCGAACAGGCTGGTGGTCGTGCTCGGGCTGACCTGCAGCGCGGCGCCGTTGGCCGGCGTGCCCTTGGCCACCAGCGAAAGCCCGTCGAAAGCGATCGCCTGGCCCGCCGCGTACGGTTGCGCGCTGGCCACCGCGGTGCCCGTGCTGGTGTTCATCACGTCGTAGGTGGTCACGCCGCCTGTCACGCTGAAGGTGATGCTGTAGCTGTCGCCGGTGAGCGCGCTCGGGTTGGTGACCTGGCCCGCGTCCGTGTAGACCGTGCTGGTGCCGGGTGCCTGCGCGATCGCGAACACCCCGTTGCCGGTGGGCACGTTCATCCAGGTCGCGTGGCCGTCGAGCGTGGCAGGCACCGAGACGGTGCCGGTGGCGGCCTGGCCGGCGACGCCGTCGAACGTCACGCCGCTGCCCTGGTCGACGAACGGCGCCGCCGTGCTGCCGAGCCCGCCGAACAGCGGCTGGCCATTGCTGTCCTTCTCGTTCGCCAGCCCGAGGATCTGGTCGCGCAGCGTGGTCATCTGCTGCGCGATGCTGGCGCGGTCGGCCGCGGTCAGGGCCGTGTTGCCGGCCTGCACGGCGAGCGCGCGGAAGTCCTGCATCGCCTTCACTGCGTCGCCCAGGGTCGATTCGGCCGTGGCCATGGCGTTGCGCTGCACTTCGAGCGCGCGCTGGTCGGTGTCGACGCGCGCCATGCGCGTGCGTGCGCGCTCGGCCTGCGCGGCGCCGGTCGGGTCGTCGCTGGGGCGCAGGATGGTCTTGCCGGCCGTGAGCTGCTCCTGCAGCTTCGACAGCTGCGATTGCCGCGTCGTGAGCTGTCGCAGCGCGTTGTCGTAGGTGTTGGCGGTACCGAGCCGCGTGATGCTGGACATGCGTCGTTCCTTCGCGTTCAGTTCATGCCTTGCAGCAGCGTGTCGAAGATGTTCTGGGCGATCTGGATCATCTTGGCCGAGGCCTGGTAGGCCTGCTGGTACTGCAGCAGCTTGGCGGCTTCCTCGTCGAGGTTCACGCC
>SEGN01000211.1 GCA_004211245.1 Variovorax sp. | reverse complement strand
GCCGATTGCGCGGCCATCGTGCACCTGCCGCTCGTGGCGAACGCGACGAAGGTGATCTACGGGCAGGATCTGCTGGCCGAGCATGTGCCCGCCGCCCGCGACTACCTGAAGCGCATGGCCCAGCGCCCGCACGTGCAGGCGGTGAACGAGGGTCGCAAGCGCAACACCGAGCTGATGCTCCAGCGCTTCGCGCACTGAACCTGCGCAGCGTGGCACTGCCCATCCTGTACTCGTTTCGTCGCTGCCCGTATGCAATGCGGGCTCGCTTCGCCTTGCTGGCGAGTGGCTGGCGCTGCGAACTGCGCGAGGTGGTGCTGCGCGACAAGCCGCCCGAGTTGCTCGCCGCCTCACCCAAGGGCACGGTGCCCGTGTGGGTCGGTGTCGACGGTGCAGTGATCGACCAGAGCCTCGAGATCATGTGCACCGCCCTGCGCCATCACGACCCCGCGCAGTGGCTTTCGCCGACGCACGGGGACCTGGACGGCATGCTGGCGCTGGTCGCCGAGTGCGACACCGACTTCAAACAGCAACTCGACCGCTACAAGTACCCGAACCGGTTCGAAGGCGCCGATGCCGCTGCGCACCGGCTGCACGGCGCGCGGTTCCTGGAGGATCTGGAACGCCGGCTGGCCGGGCACAGCCATCTCTTCGGGGACCGGCCGGCGCTCGCCGACATGGCCATCGCGCCGTTCGTGCGCCAGTTCGCGCAGACCGATCCAGGCTGGTTCGCGCTGCAACCCTGGCCTGCGCTGCACCGCTGGCTGACGGCGCTGATCGCGTCGCCGCTGTGGGAAGCGGCGATGCAGAAGTACCCGGCCTGGCGAGCGGGAGACGCGCCGGTCGTGTTCCCGCCCGAGCGCTGATCAGGGCCGGCCGGCGGCGAGATCGCGACAGCGCTTCAGGTTGCCGTCGAAGCGCGGCGCCAGGCCGGGCTCGCAGGCATCGGCCTTCGGCATCAGCCGGCACAGCCCCACGATGGTGAAGTCGCTCAGTGCCTCGGTACAACCCGAATAGCGCGCGAGCGCCGGATTGGCGCGGGTCTTGAAGCCCCAGCCGTCCGAGAAATCGAGCGTGCGGCCCATGGCCGCCTCGAAATAGTCGCGGTCGCGTGCCGCCACGGCCGCCTCCATCTGCGGGAGCTCCGCATTCAGGAACGACATGGCGGCCGCCGGGAACTGGTCGACCGGCAACGGTTGCGCCAGCGCCAGGCCCGCAGGCAGGCAGGCCAGAATCGAAAGGAAGGGGCGAACGGTCGGCATGGGGCCAGATTGTCCAACAGGTTGCGTGCTGTCTCGTTAGGATGCGGCTGGCGCGCTCATTCCATCCATCACAAGCGCCGAGGAGACAACACATGACGCATCGATCCGGCCCGCTCGCGGCCCTCACCTTCGCATTGCTCGCCGCCACCGGTTGCACCGGCATGGGCCAGCGCACGCCGCCCCAGCGCGAACTCATGATCGTGGCCAACGACGAGAAACAGGCCTGGGACGACGCCGGCCGCGTGCTCCTGAGTGCGCCGGGCCGAGACACCGTGCAGGTGCTCGACATCGGCACCGACCCGCTCGCGCCGAAATCGCTCGGCACGCTCGACCTGCCCAACACCATTGCCGGCCCACCCACCAACCTGGCGATCACCCCGGGCGAGACCCTGGCCCTGGTCGCCAACTCGCTCAACGTGATCGAAGAGAACGGCGTGCGCAGGCAGGTGCCCGACGACCGGCTGTTCGTTATCGACCTCACCACCACACCGCCGAAACTGATCGATACCTTGCGCATCGGCAAACAGCCGTCGGGGCTGTCGATCAACAGGGCCGGCAATCTGGCGCTGGTGGCGAACCGTGCCGACAACTCGGTGAGCGTGCTGCGCATCGCGGGCAAGCAGGTCACGCTGGTGGACACGGTGGCCATCGGCGAATCGGTGGCGCACGTGCGCTTCACGCCCGACGGCAAGCGCGCGCTGGCGGCCAAGTTCCCGGGCCACAAGATCGCGTTGCTCGACGTGGCCGGCGAGAAGGTCACATACAACAAGGTCGATCTGGCGGCGGGGTTGTGGCCCTACAACGTCGACGTGACACCGGACGGCCGGCTCGCGCTGACCGCCGACAACGGCAATTCGGGTGCGGCCGACGGCCAGGTCGACACGGTCAGCGTGATCGACCTGGAAGCGACTCCGCCGCGCGTGGTCGACAAGGTGGTGGTGGGCGACGGCCCCGAGGGGCTGGCCGTGAGCCCGAGCGGCCGCCACGCCGCGGCCGTGCTGCTGCGCGGCAGCAATTCCGCGAAGAGCGCGTTTTTCTACAACCGGAATGGCTCGGTGGTGCTCTTGAAGATCGAGGGCAGGAAGGTCACGCGCGGCAACGAGGTCGAGGTGCGCGGGCTGCCGGAAGGCGCCGTGTGGAGCGCCGACGGCAAGTATCTCTATGTCGGCAACTTCATCGACCAGGACATCACCATCCTGCGCATGGACGGCGACACGCTGGTCAACACCGGCAAGTCGTTCGCGCTGCAGGGACACCCGGCCGCGATGCGGGGACGGGTGACGCATTGAGCAACGGTTCGCAAATGCTGGTGCGCCGAACAGCCCCCCGATGCCGGCAGCCCAGGCTTCCACGGCATGGCCGAAGGCCGGCACGCCGTGCACCAGGATCTGGCCGCCGACCAGAAACATCGCTGCGGTGCCGGCCACCGACAGCGCCTTCATGAGCCATGGCGCAGCGGCCAGAATGCCGCGGCCGAGGGCCCGCTGTGCGGCACTCGCACGCTGGCTCAGCCAGAGGCCTGCGTCGTCGAGCTTCACGATGCCTGCCACCAGGCCGTAGACGCCGATCGTCATGATCAGCGCGATGCCGCTCAGAACCGCGACCTTCGTGCCGAACGGCTGTCCCGCCACGGTACCGAGCGTGATCACGATGATTTCGGCCGACAGGATGAAGTCGGTACGGATCGCGCCCTTGACCTTTTCCTTCTCGACCGCCACCACGTCCACCGCCGGGTCGGCCACGGCCGCCACGTGCTGCTGAACCTTGGCTTCGTGCTCGTCCTTGTGCAGGAACTTGTGCGCCAGCTTTTCCACGCCTTCGAAGCACAGGAACGCACCGCCGACCATCAGCAGCGGCGTGACGGCCCAGGGCAGAAAGGTGCCGATCAGCAATGCCGCGGGCACCAGGATCGCCTTGTTGACGAACGATCCCTTGGCCACCGCCCACACCACCGGCAGTTCGCGGTCGGCCTTGACGCCGGCGACCTGTTGCGCGTTGAGGGCGAGGTCATCGCCCAGGACACCGGCGGTCTTCTTGGCGGCGACCTTGGTCAGGATGGACACATCGTCCAGTACCGTGGCGATGTCGTCGAGCAGCAGGAAGAGGCTCGCGGCCATCAGGCAACGCTCCGTTTGAGGCGCACCTCCTCGATCTTCACGCCGGCCAGCATGGAGGTCTTGGCCGTCTTCATCTCGCGCTTGAAGCCGGCGAGTTCATGGAAGCGCAGTGCGCGGTCGTTGCGCAGCGGCACCCACACGGTCACGACGGTGCAGCCTTCTTCCTCGAGGCCTTCGCGGGCGGCGTCCCACAAGGCGACGCCCACGCCCTTGTCCCAGTGCTCGGGCTTGACGTAGATGGCCCAGATCTCGCCCGTGGTGGAAGGCGTCTTGGGGTCGCGCGAGCGGTCGAAGCCGACGAAGCCGACGATCTCGCCGTCGAGTTCCGCCACGTGAACCTGCGGTTCGCTGAACTCGATCGCTTCGCGCCACTTCGCCTCGCGCGTTGCGGGCGCCAGCGCCCGCAACTGGTCTTCGGGCAACAGCCCCTCGTAGGCGGCACGGGCGGCTGCGGCGTGGACTTCGGCAACGGCGCGCGAGTCGCTCATTTCGGCGGGGCGGACTTTGTAATCGGACATGACGGGCTTGAATCAACAACGGACGGAATCGGGCGCGTATTGTCGCTGCGCCGCTAAACTGCCCCTCCAATCCCTTGCATTCACACGGAGTTCACCATGGCCAAAGGTCAGCAAAAAACCAACAAGGAAGCCAAGAAACCGAAGAAGGACACTTCGCCGCCCAAGCCGATCACCGGTGGCGAACTGGTGCGCCCCACCGTGACCACGGCGGTGATCCCGCGCGGCAAGCTCAAGAACAAGTGAGCCGCCCTTGAGCGAACCCCAGGCGCGCAACCCGTTGCACGGGTTGACGCTCGAGGCCATCGTCACCGCGCTGGTGGCGCACTACGGGTGGGAACGGCTCGGCGAGCTGATCGCCCTGCGCTGCTTCACGAGCGACCCGAGCATCTCGTCCAGCCTCAAGTTCCTGCGCAAGACGCCCTGGGCCCGCGAAAAGGTCGAGAGCCTCTATCTCTTCATGCTGCGCGACATCCGGCGCCAGCAACCGCCACCGACCGCATGAGCGACACGACGCCGGGCTTCGCGGTGCGCATCGCACCGGGCGGCCACGCCTTCGAGGCCGCAGTCGGCCAGACCCTGCTGCAAGCCGGCCTGAAGGCCGGCATCGAATTGCCGTCCAGCTGTCGCAACGGCACCTGCCGCACCTGTCTGTGCCGGCTCGTGAGCGGCAGCGTCCGCTACCAGATCGACTGGCCCGGCGTGAGCGCCGACGAGAAGGACGAGGGCTGGATCCTGCCCTGCGTGGCGGAGGCAACGAGCGACGTGACGCTGGAGGTGCCGTTCGCTTATTCGCTCGTCTGAACGACGGTCTTCACCCGACGATGCGATCCCGCCGCGCCAGCGACGGAAACAGCCGCCACCAGGCCGCCGCCACCAGCACGGTGCCCACCCCGCCCGCCACCACCGACCCGACCGGACCGAGCAGCGCCGCCGTGGCGCCCGACTCGAACTCGCCCAGCTGGTTGCTGGCCCCGATGAAGATCGAATTGACCGCGCTCACCCGGCCGCGCATCTCGTTGGGCGTTTCGAGCTGCACCAGCGTCTGGCGGATCACCACGTTGACCATGTCGGCGCCGCCCGACACCGCCAGCGCGACCAGCGAGACGAGGAAGCTCTTCGAGAGGCCGAACACCACCATGCACACCCCGAAGGCAGCCACCGCCACCAGCAGCGTGCGGCCGACGTGCCGCTCGACCGGGCGCCGTGTGAGCACGATCGACATCACCAGCGCGCCGACCGCCGGCGCACCGCGCAGCAGGCCCAGCCCCCAGGGACCGGTGTGCAGGATGTCTCTCGCGTAGATCGGCAGCAGCGCCACCGCGCCGCCCAGCAGCACGGCGAAGAGATCGAGCGACACGGCGCCGAGCACCGTCTTGCGGCGCCAGATGAAATCGACGCCGGCGAACAGGGTTTGCAGCGTGACCGGCGCCCGGGGCGGCGCTGCGTGCGCATAGCGCAGGCGTGCCACCAGCACGCCGCCGGTCACGAACAGCAGCATGCTCGCGGCATACACGACGCCGATGCCGGCCACGAAGAGCAGGCCGCCGATCGCCGGCCCCGTGATGATCGCGCCCTGCGAGCCCGCCGAACTGAAGGCCATGGCGCGCGGCAGCATGATCGGGGGCACCAGCATCGGCGTGAGCGCCTGCTGCGCCGGCATCTGGAAGGCGCGCACGGCACCGAGCACCACCGACAGGCCGAGCAGCAGCGCGCGCGAATCGCGCTGCGCATAGCCGGCCGCGAGCAGCGTCATCGCCACCAGCGCCTGCACAGAGAAGCAGGCCGCCACGATGCGGCCACGGTGATGCCGGTCCACGATGTGGCCTGCGTAGAGCGCCAGCACCAGCGCCGGCACGAACTGGTAGAGGCCGACCAGGCCGAGATCCCATGCGCTGCCCGTGAGGTCGTACATGTGCCAGCCGATCGCCACCATCAGCATCTGGCTGCCGGCCGTGCCGAACAGCCGCGCGATCCACATCTGCATGAAGGAGCGCTCGCGCCGAAGGTCGGAAAAACTCGGGGCGACGGCATCGGCAGGCATTGTTTCGAGGATAGTCGACGGATGGATTCCCTGTACGAAGACGCCGACCTGCTGGTCCTCGACAAGCCCGCCGGCCTGCTCTGCGTGCCAGGCCGTGGGCCCGGGAAGCAGGACTGCCTGAGCGCCCGCGCGCAGCGCCGATGGCCCGATGCCCTGATCGTGCACCGGCTCGACATGGCCACCAGCGGCCTGGTGCTGATGGCGCGCAACCCTGAAACCCAGCGTGCGCTGGGCGACGCGTTCGCCACACGCCGGGTGATGAAACGCTACGAGGCCGTCGTCGACGGCTGCCTGCCGCCGACGGACGACTGGACAGTGATCGACGCGCCCCTGATCGCCGATTGGCCGCGCCGCCCGTTGCAGAAGGTCGACGCGGCCGGCAAGCCGAGCCAGACGCGCTGGCGCGTGCTGCGCGCGCTACCGCGGCACCAGGCCAGTCATCTCCTGCTGGAACCGCTCACCGGCCGCTCGCACCAACTGCGTGTGCACCTGCTGTCGATCGGCCACCCGATCCTGGGCGACGCGCTTTACGCGGACGAAGCAGTGCGGGCGCGCGCGCCTCGGCTGATGCTGCACGCAACCTCGCTGCAGTTCATGCATCCCGTGACGCTGCAACCCATGGCCTTCACGAGTCCGGCGCCGTTCGACGACACCCTTCTCAGCCCTTGACCACCAGCACCGGCATCTGCGCGTCCTGCAGCACGCGCTGCGTGACGCTGCCCAGCAGCAGCTTCTCGATGCCCGAGCGGCCATGCGAGCCCATCACGATCAGGTCGGCACCGATGGCTTCCGCGGTGTCGACGATGCCCTCGTGCACCACATGGCCGTCGATCACGCGCTGGTCGCTGTGCAGCCCCTCGGCGGCAAGCGCAGCCACCCCGCGGGCCAGTGCCGCGTTGGCACTCGTCGTGGCCGCGGCCAGGTATTCGTTCTGGCCCAGGGCGTAGTCGGCACCGACGCCGATGAAGGGGTAGTTGTCGATCACATGGATCAGCGTGATGCGACTGCCGAAGGCCAGCGCCAGTCCGCTGGCCTTGCTGACCGCGACCATCGAGGTTTCGGAACCGTCGATGGGCACCATGATGTGGTTGAACATGACAAACCTCCTTCACCGGAATGGGCCCGCCGCGGGCCGGTTACAACACTAGGCGTAGCGTTCGCGCGCCAGCGCCGCGCCCTGTGCAAGCGCCTGCAGCTTGCGCAGCGCGACCTCGCGGTCCATCGGCGCCAGGCCGCAGTTCGTGCAGGGTAACAGGCGTTCGCGCGAAACATATTGCAACGCTGCGCCGATGGTGTCGGCCACCTGCTCGGGCGTTTCGATCTCGTCGCTCGCCACGTCGATCACGCCCACCATCACGTCCTTGCCTTCGAGCAGTGCCATGAGGTGCGGCGGCACGTGCGAATGAAAGCATTCCAGGCTCACCTGGTCGATGCTGCTCGCGGCCAGCGCGGGAAACACGGTCTCGTACTGGCGCCATTCTTCGCCGAGCGTGGATTTCCAGTCGGTGTTGGCCTTGATGCCGTAGCCATAGCAGATGTGCACGGCGGTCGTGCAGGTCAGGCCCTGCGCGGCGCGTTCGAGTGCCTGCACGCCCCAGTCGGCGGCATCCTGCATGTAGACGTTGAAGGCCGGCTCGTCGAACTGTACGATGTCCACGCCGTCCGCCTGCAGGGCCAGTGCTTCCTCGTTGAGCAACTCGGCGAAGGCCATCGCCATCTTCACGCGGTCGCCGTAGAAGCGGTCGGCCACGGTGTCGACGATGGTCATCGGCCCCGGCAGCGTGAACTTGATCCGGCGGTCGGTGTGGGCGCGCAGCAGCCGAGCTTCGGTCGCATGCACCCTGCCCTTGAGCCGGAGTGCCGACACCACCTGCGGCACCATCGCGTCGTAGCGGTTGTTGCGAATGCCCATCTTGACCTTGTGATCGAAGTCGATGCCTTCGACCTGCTCGAGGAAGCCGTGCACGAAATGCTGGCGCGACTGCTCGCCGTCGCCGATCACGTCGAGGCCCGCATCTTCCTGCGCCTTGATCCA
>SEGN01000672.1 GCA_004211245.1 Variovorax sp. | reverse complement strand
CAGGCCATGCTGTTCGTTCGCGGCATCAACTCCGGCATCAGCCACAACCCGCTCGAATCGAGCACCAATGACGACATCCAGCTCGCAGTGGAAGCCTTCCAGCTCCTGCTCGACAACCTTGCCGCAGAAACCGCATGACTGATTACGCCAAGCTCGACGCCTGGATCGACGCCCACTTCGACGAAGAAGTGAAGTTCCTGCAGCAACTGGTGCAGGTGCCCACCGACACGCCGCCCGGCAACAACGCACCGCACGCCGATCGCACGGCGGAACTGCTGGCGGCTTTCGGCCTCGATGCCGAGAAGCACGCGGTGCCGGCACAGGAAGTGAAGGACTACGGCCTCGAGTCGATCACCAACCTGATCGTGCGCCGCAAGTACGGCGCCGGGCTGACCGTTGCGCTCAACGCGCATGGCGACGTGGTCCCGCCGGGCGAAGGCTGGTCGCACGACCCGTACGGCGGCGAAATCGACGACGGCGCCATCTACGGCCGCGCCACCGCGGTCAGCAAGAGCGACTTTGCGAGCTTCACCTTCGCGCTGCGCGCGCTCGAGGCGGTCGCCAGGCCGACGAAGGGCAGCGTCGAACTGCACTTCACCTACGATGAAGAGTTCGGCGGCATTCTCGGCCCCGGCTGGCTGCTGAAGAAGGGCCTTACCAAGCCCGACCTGATGATCGCGGCGGGCTTCAGCTACGAAGTCGTCACCGCCCACAACGGTTGCCTGCAGATGGAAGTCACCGTGCACGGCAAGATGGCGCACGCTGCCATCCCGACCACGGGCGTCGACGCGCTGCAGGGGGCCGTGAAGATCCTGAACGCGCTCTACGCCCAGAACACGCTGTACCGGCAGGTCAGATCGAGTGTCGAGGGCATCACGCACCCGTACCTCAACGTCGGCCGCATCGAGGGCGGCACCAACACCAACGTCGTGCCGGGCAAGGTCGTGTTCAAGCTGGACCGCCGCATGATCCCGGAAGAGAACCCGGTCGAGGTGGAAGCGAACATCCGCAAGGTGATTGCCGACGCAGCCGCCGAATCGGCAGGCATCACGGTCGACATCAAGCGGCTGCTGCTCGCCCACTCGATGCAGCCGCTGCCCGGCAACAAGCCACT
>SEGN01000210.1 GCA_004211245.1 Variovorax sp. | reverse complement strand
CGCCGCGATGGCCCGCGCGACAACCGCTTCGAGGGGGCCGGCCGCGGCCAGCAGCAGCACCATGGATCGCGCCGCGACGGCACGCCGCCGCCGGCCGGGCAGATGGCGAGCGCTTTCGCCAAGCTGCAAGGGTTGCGCAAATAAGGCCGGTTCGCGATGTCGGGCCGACGCACGGTTATTGCTTGAACCAGGGCATGAAAGCGCTTCGTATCCATGCCGGCCCGAAGGCACGCGAGCACATTGCCCGTCACGGGCTGTTGCCGCAGCACGTGCGCACCATCCCCGGCGCAGCGGGTGGGCCGAAGGGGCTGATCCTCGGGCCGATCGACCGTTTCCTGTTCGGCGAATGGCTGCCGCAGTCGACCCAGCCGATCCAGCTGGTCGGCGCGTCGATCGGCGCCTGGCGGCTCGCCAACGCCTGCCTCGCCGACCCGAAGACCGCGTTCGAGCAGTTCGAGCACGGCTACATCCACCAGCATTTCGAGGTGCCGGCCGGGCAGAAACGACTGTCGGCGAGGCAGGTGAGCCTGCAGTTCGGCGCGGGCCTGCGCAGCTTCTACGGCGGCCGCTCGGCGGAGGTCCTGCAGCACCCGCGCTTCGGGCTCCACGTGATCACCTCGCGCGGCCGCCACATCCTGGGCCGCGAAGGCAGGGTGCGCACGCCCGTGGGCTACCTCGGCGCCTTTGCCACCAACAGCATGCACCGCCGCGGCCTGGGGGCCTGGCTGGAGCGGGTGGTGTTCTCGACGCCCGGCGTGGCACTCCCGTTCGGCACGCAGGACTTCCGCACGCGCCAGGTCGACCTGAGTGCCGCGAATTTCGAGCCGGCGTTGCAGGCCTCCTGCTCGATCCCGTTCATGCTCGAGGCCGTGCACGACATCCCGGGCGCGCCACCCGGCGCGTACTGGGACGGTGGCATCACCGACTACCACCTGCACCTGGCCTACGACAACGCCGACGGCATCGTGCTGTATCCGCATTTCCAGAAAGCCGTCGTGCCGGGCTGGCTCGACAAGGGGCTCAAGTGGCGCCACCGGGCCTCGGGCTTCCTCGACCGGATGGTGCTGCTCGCACCCGACCCGGAGTGGGTGAAAACGCTGCCCAACGGCAAGCTGCCCGATCGCAACGACTTCCTGCGCTACGGCAACGACGTGCAGGGCAGGGTCACCGCGTGGAGCCGGGCCGCGCGGGAAGCCGACCGGCTGGCCGACGAGCTCCGGCAGTGGCTGGCCGAGCCCGATCCGGCGCAGGTCGCCGCGCTGTAGCGCGCCGACTCAATCCTTGATTTCGAGCGACCGATTGACCTGCAGGGCCACCAGCGTACAGGCCGCGCCAGACAGCAGGTAGATGCTGAGGTAGGCCAGCCCGAAATGGGCCGACAGGCCGAGTGCCACCAGTGGCGCGAAGGCCGCGCCGATGAGCCAGGCGAAGTCGGAGGTGAGGGCGGCACCGGTGTAGCGGTGCTTGGCCGCGAAGTTCGATGTCACCGCCCCGGCCGCCTGGCCGTAGGACAGGCCGAGCAGCGCGAAGCCGACCAGGATGAAGGTGTTCTCGCCGATCGATCCGGCGGTCAGCAGCGTGGGCGCGAAGCCGCTGAACACGGCGATGGCCACGGCCAGGATGCCCAGCGTGCTGCGCCGGCCGATGCGATCGGCAACGAGGCCCGACACAACGATGCCGGCGATGGCGATGAACGCGCCGATGATCTGCACCGTCAGCACGTCGCGCACCGGCTGCGTGGCCTTCAGCGTGATCCACGAGAGCGGGAACACGGTCACCAGGTGGAACAGCGCATAGCTGGCCAGTGCGGCGAAGGCGCCGATGAACAGGTTGCCGCCGCGCGCGCGGAACAACTCGGCCACCGGTGTCGGCTCCAGTTCGTTCTTCTCGAGCAGGCGCTCGTATTCGTTTGTGACCACGAGGCGCAGCCGTGCGAACAACGCCACCACGTTGATGGCGAACGCGACATAGAACGGGTAGCGCCAGCCCCACTCGAGGAAGTCGCCGGCCCACAGGTTGGAGTGCAGGAACAGGAACAGGCCGGCGGCGATGATGAAGCCGATCGGCGCGCCGAGCTGCGGGATCATGGCGTACCAGCCGCGGCGTTTCTCGGGCGCGCTGAGCGCCAGCAGCGAGGGCAGGCCGTCCCATGAGCCGCCGAGCGCGATGCCCTGCAGGAAGCGCAGGATCGACAGCAGCACGATGGCGGCCGGGCCGATCGACGCGTAGCCCGGGAGAAACGCCATGCAGACGGTCGACACGCCCAGCAGGAACAGCGCCGCGGTGAGCTTGATGCCGCGGCCCCAGCGGCGCTGGATCCACATGAACGAGACGGTGCCGATCGGCCGTGCGATGAACGCGAAGCTGAACACGACAAAGGCGTAGAGCGTCCCTTCGAGCCGGTCGACGAACGGGAAGAACACCGCCGGGAACACCATCACCGAGGCGATCGCGTAGACGAAGAAGTCGAAGTACTCCGAAGCGCGCCCGATGATCACGCCGACGGCGATCTCGCTCGGCGCAATGCCGGAGTGGTCGGCCGTGACGTTGCGGACGTCGCGCTCCATCTCGCGCGGCGACAGGTCGTGGGTGGTTTGGCTGACGCTGGACATCGTGCTCGCTAGTGATTAGGGTGTTGTCACACAGACGCCGGAGCGTCGCATTGCTGGTCGTTTGCCGCCATAGGACAAAACGTCCAATGCCCGTCCGGCCCTGTTGGACGTAGATTCTGCGCGTTCCCGTCCACGCTTTCCACCTTCGAACGGCATGCCCTCTTTCAAGAACCTTCGCGGATTGCTCCTGCTGCCGGCCGCCGCCCTGCTGGCGGGCTGCAACATGGTGGTGATGAACCCCTCGGGCGACGTGGCCGTGCAGCAACGCGACCTGATCGTCCAGTCGACGGTGCTGATGCTGCTGATCGTGGTGCCGGTGATCGCGCTCACGCTCTGGTTCGCCTGGAAGTACCGCAAGTCGAACACCGAAGCGGTCTACAAGCCCGACTGGGATCACTCCACGCAGCTCGAGCTGGTCATCTGGGCCGCGCCGCTGTTGATCGTGATCGCGCTGGGCGCGCTCACCTGGATCAGCACCCACACGCTCGACCCGTACCGGCCGCTCACGCGCATCAACGCCGAGCACGACGTGGTGCCGGGCACCCAGCCGCTGGTGGTGGAAGTGGTGGCGCTCGACTGGAAATGGCTCTTCATCTATCCCGAAGAGGGCATCGCGATGGTGAACGAACTGGCCGCGCCCGTGCACCGCCCGATCATGTTCAAGATCACCGCTTCGTCGGTCATGAATTCGTTCTTCATCCCGGCCCTCGCAGGACAGATCTACGCGATGCCCGGCATGGAAACCAAGCTGCACGCCGTCATCAACAAGCCGGGAGAGTACGAAGGCTTCTCGGCCAACTTCAGCGGCGCCGGGTTCTCCAACATGCGCTTCAAGTTCCATGGCATGAGCGCCGCCGACTACGACCAGTGGGTCGCGAGCAAGAAGAAGGGCACGGGCGCCGAGTTGAGCCGCGCCGCTTACCTGGCGCTGGAAAAGCCCAGCGAGCGCCATCCCGTCACCCATTACCCGAAGGTCGCATCGGACCTCTACGACGCGATCGTCAACCGCTGCGTCGAGGCCGGCAAGATGTGCATGAAGGACATCATGGCCATCGACGCCGGCGGCGGCCTCGGCATGCCGGGCGCCTACAACGTCGCGACCGGAGCGATGCCCGGCGCGGGCAACAAGGCCAACCGCACTTACGTTGCCGCCATGTGCAGCGTCAACGATCCCGTCGATCCTTTGCTCTCCGCGCCGGCCGTCCGGCAGAACTGATCCAGGCGTTTGCTTTCCACCATGTTCGAACACCTCGATTTCACCAAGCTCATCTTCGGCCGACTGACCTGGGAGGCCATTCCGCTGCACGACCCGATCCTGCTGTTCACCTTTGCTGCGGTGGCGCTGGGCGGCGGGGCCCTGGTCGCTGCACTGACCTACTTCAGGGTGTGGGGCTACCTGTGGCGCGAGTGGTTCACCAGCATCGACCACAAGAAGATCGGGATCATGTACATCATCCTCGGGCTGGTGATGCTGCTGCGCGGCTTCTCCGACGCGATCATGATGCGGGCCCAGCAGGCCATGGCATTCGGCGGCAACGAAGGATTTTTGCCGCCGCACCACTACGACCAGATCTTCACTGCGCACGGCGTGATCATGATCTTCTTCGTGGCGATGCCGTTCGTCACCGGCCTCATGAACTTCGCGGTGCCGCTGCAGATCGGCGCGCGCGACGTGGCGTTTCCGTTCCTCAACAACTTCAGTTTCTGGATGACCGCCAGCGGCGCGGTGCTGGTGATGATGTCGCTGTTCGTCGGCGAGTTCGCGCGCACCGGCTGGCTCGCGTATCCGCCGCTCTCCGGAATCGCCTACAGCCCCGACGTGGGGGTCGACTACTACATCTGGTCATTGCAGATCGCGGGGGTCGGCACACTGCTCTCGGGCATCAACCTGATCGCCACCATCGTCAAGATGCGCGCACCGGGCATGGGCCTCATGAAGATGCCGATCTTCACCTGGACGGCGCTCTGCACCAACGTGCTGATCGTCGCCGCCTTCCCGGTGCTGACCGCCGTGCTGGCGCTGCTGTCGCTCGACCGTTACGTCGGCACCGCCTTCTTCTCGAACGACCTGGGCGGCAACGCCATGATGTATGTCAACCTGATCTGGATCTGGGGCCATCCGGAGGTGTACATCCTGATCCTGCCTTTGTTCGGCGTGTTCTCGGAGGTGGTGTCGACCTTCTCCGCCAAGCGTCTGTTCGGCTATGCGTCGATGGTCTACGCGACCATCGTGATCACGATCCTGTCTTACCTGGTGTGGCTGCACCACTTCTTCACGATGGGGTCGGGTGCGAGCGTCAACTCGTTCTTCGGCATCACGACGATGATCATCTCGATCCCGACGGGGGCCAAGATCTTCAACTGGTTGTTCACGATGTACCACGGCCGCATCCGGTTCGAAGTGCCGATGCTCTGGACGATCGGCTTCATGGTCACCTTCACGGTCGGCGGCATGACGGGCGTGCTGCTGGCGGTGCCACCGGCCGACTTCGTGCTGCACAACAGCCTGTTCCTGATTGCGCACTTCCACAACGTGATCATCGGCGGCGTGGTGTTCGGCGTGTTCGCCGGCATCTACTACTGGTTCCCCAAGGCGACCGGCGTCAAGCTCGATCCGTTCTGGGGCAAGGTATCGTTCTGGTTCTGGCTCAGCGGCTTCTGGTTCGCGTTCATGCCGCTCTACGTGCTCGGACTGATGGGCGTCACGCGCCGCATGAGCAAGTTCGAAGATCCGTCGCTGCAGATCTGGTTCCAGATCGCCGCCTTCGGCGCGTTCCTGATCGCGCTCGGCATCCTCGCCATGCTGATCCAGTTCTACGTGAC
>SEGN01000015.1 GCA_004211245.1 Variovorax sp. | reverse complement strand
ACCGCGACGCAGGCCATCGGCCACGTCACGCTGCATGCCCGCGCACAACAATTCGCCTCCCGCGTGACGGGCCGCCTGTTCACGCTGGGCATGCAGTTCTGGCAACTGGGCGAATCGCACTACTGGGGCCACAACGCCATCATTCGCGTGCAGCCCTTCATGGAACATTGCGCGCTTGCTCCGATCAAGGGCACCGGCGGCATGTCGGGCGGCATCATGTCGCACGACTTCGTCGAGGCCGCGCTGATGCGCCGTGCCGGCTACCACGTCTGGCTGTGCGCCGATCTGGTCGGCAGCTACGAGCAGCAGCCGCCGGACCTGCTGGCCGAATTGACGCGCGACCGCCGCTGGTGCCAGGGCAACCTGCAGAACGCGCGCCTGATGGCCGAACCCGGCCTGCATTCCGTACACCGCGCGATGTTCGTCACGGGCACCATGGCCTACGTGTCGGCCCCGCTGTGGCTCGCGTTCCTGACGCTGGGCACCGCGCTCTGGCTCACCGGCTCGAGTCTCTTGGCGAACTTCAATGTGCTGCCGATGGAACTGGTCGGCCTGTGGCTTTGGACGCTGTGCCTGCTGTTCCTGCCGCGCGTTCTGGGCATCGCCGCCGTCATGCTGCGCGGCGAGCAGCGCCAGTACGGTGGCTTCTTCGGGCTGCTCAAGAGCTCGGCACTCGAAAGCGCGCTCGCCATCGTGCAGGCGCCGGTTCGCATGATTGCGCACTCGCTTTTCGTCGTGGTGGCCCTTACCGGCATCAAGCTCGACTGGAAGTCGCCTCCCCGCGAAGCCAACGCCGTGCCGTGGGCCGACGCCGCCCGCACGCTGGCGCCGATGAGCCTGGTCGTGATGGCACTCGCCCTGGGCATCGCGCTGATCGACCCGAGCGCACTGATCTGGCTGATGCCGGTGGGCCTGCCGCTGTTGCTGGCGATTCCGCTGACTGTGCTGACCAGCCAGATCGGCATGGGCACGACGCTGCGCGACCGCGGCTTCCTGCTGATTCCGGAAGAGTCGCGTTCGCCCGCCGTGCTGCGCCGTGCCTGGCTGCATGCCAGCCGGCTGGCGCGTCCGGCAGCCTTGGCAGTGGTGTGACACGCTGCCGCCGACCCGCAAAAAAGCCCGCTTGCAGCGGGCTTTTTTTGCGGACGGGCGGTCGGTTCAGAACGGCAGCTTCGGCCCACCCGGGCCACCCATGCCGGGCATCCCTTTCATGCCACCCATGCGCTTCATCATCTTCATGAGGCCGCCCCCCTTCATCTTCTTCATCATGCCCTGCATCTGCTCGAATTCGTTGAGCAGGCGGTTGACTTCCTGAACCTGCACGCCGGCGCCTGCGGCGATGCGGCGCTTGCGGGTGGCCTTGAGCAATTCGGGCTTGCGGCGCTCCTGCGGCGTCATGCTCTGGATGATTCCTTCCTTGCGGCGAATGTCGCGCTCGGCACGCGTCATGTCGGCATCGGTCGCCTTGGCGGCCATCTGCTGTGGCAGCTTGTCCATGATGCTGGAGAGTCCGCCCATCTGCTTCATCTGCTGCAGCTGGCCGAGGAAGTCGTTGAGGTCGAAGCCTGCACCGCTCTTGACCTTGGCCGCGAGCTTCTGGGCTGCGGCGACGTCGACGCCGGCAGTGACCTGCTCGACCAGCGCGACGATGTCGCCCATTCCGAGGATGCGCCCGGCATGGCGCTCGGCGTCGAACACCTCCAGCCCATCGATCTTCTCGCTGGTGCCGGCAAACTTGATCGGCACGCCGGTGATCTGACGCACCGACAGCGCCGCACCACCGCGCGAGTCGCCATCGGTCTTGGTCAGGATGATGCCGGTGAGCGGCAGCGCGTCCTTGAAGGCCTTGGCCGTGTTGACCGCGTCCTGGCCCTGCATGGCATCGACGACGAACAGGGTCTCGATCGGATTGAGTTCGGCGTGCAACTGCTTGATTTCCGTCATCAGCACTTCGTCGATCGCGAGGCGGCCGGCCGTGTCGACCAGCAGCACATCGAAGAAGTGGCGCCTGGCGTGGTCGAGCGCGGCGCGCGCGATGTCGAGCGGCTTCTGCTCAGGCGTGCTCGGGAACCATTCGGCGCCGGCCTGCTTCGTCACGGTCTTGAGTTGCTCGATGGCGGCCGGTCGGTAGACGTCGCCCGAAACGGTCAGAACCTTCTTCTTGCGCTTCTCGATCAGGTGCTTGGCCAGCTTGGCGGTGGTGGTGGTCTTGCCGGCGCCCTGCAGGCCGGCCATGAGGATCACCGCCGGCGGCTGGGCCGCGAGGTTGATGTCGGAGACGCCTTCGCCCATCGTCGCCGCGAGTTCCCGGTTGACGATGCCGACCAGCGCCTGGCCCGGCTTGAGTGAACCGAGCACTTCCTGGCCCAGCGCCTTCTCCTTGACGCGGGCGACGAAATCGCGCACCACGGGCAGCGCCACGTCCGCTTCGAGCAGCGCCATGCGCACCTCGCGCAACATGTCCTGCACGTTGTCTTCGGTGATGCGGGCCTGTCCGCTCATCTGCTTGACGAGGCGGGAAAACTTTTCGGTGAGGGCGGTGGCCATGAATGCCTTGCTGCCCGGTACGGCGGGCGCGATGTGAAAGAGGGAACAGAAAGGCGTGCGGCAGAAGGCGCAACGCTAAACTCTGCGAGATGATTTTAGCGAGCCCGCTCGGCGTGGCATTGGGCATTGCGGCGGCGGCGGCATATGGCGTGACGGCTGCGGCCGCGTCACGTCTGAGTCGACCGGCCACCCAATGGCTGCTGGGCGCAGCCTGGCTGTTCCATGGGCTTGCGCTCGGCTGGGAGCTGGTCGGACTCAAGCTTTTCGGCTTTGCGCCGATCCTGTCGGCGACGGCCTGGCTGGTGCTCACGGTCTATGCGATCGAGAGCCATCTGTACCCGCAGTTGAAGGTCCGGCGCATCCTCGCGGTGCTGGGCGCCGGCGCGGCCCTGCTCGCGGCATGGTTCCAGGGCCGCCACATGCCGCAGGATGTCAGCAGCTCTCCGTGGCTGCCGCTGCATGTCGCGCTGGCCCTGGCTTCCTATGGCCTGTTCGGGGCTGCGGTGGTGCACGCGTGGATCATGACCCGGGTCGAGAAGCAGATCCGCCTGGCCGAGGAGCCGCAGGCCGACTTGCCGTTGCTGACACTCGAACGGCTGACCTTCCGCTTCGTCACGGCGGGCTTCGCGTTGCTCTCGGCCACCTTGCTCGCGGGCCTTGTGTTCGGAGAGGACCTGGGCCGGCCGTGGAAATGGGATCACAAGACCGTGCTCTCGGTGCTGGCGTGGTTCACCTTCGCCGTTTTGCTGATCGGCCGCTCCCGCTTCGGCTGGCGTGGCCGCAGGGCCCGACGCGTTCTCTACGCCGGCGCGGCGCTGCTCCTGCTGGCCTACGTCGGCTCCCGCTTCGTGCTCGAAGTGATGTTGGGTCGCGGCGCATGAAGTACCTCGTCGTCCTGTTCGTGATTGCGGTGGCCCTCTGGCTCTGGCGCCGCAACCGTCGAGAGGAAGCGGACGAACCACGACGTACCACCCCACCGCCGGTCGGTGCGCCGCAGGAGATGGTGCGCTGCGCCCACTGCGGCGTGCACCTGCCGCTCGGCGATGCGATCGCGGGGCCGGGCGACCGCGTCTACTGCAGTGCGGCGCACCGCAACGCGGCCGACGAATGACCGCACCGCTGGTCTGGTCGCGCGGCGAGCCCGGCAGCGAATGGGGCGGCCTCGAATACAAGCCGGAACCTGACAGCCCGGCGCTGCAGCGGCTGTGGCGCGGCTTCATGACCGCGCGCAGTTTCGTGGGCTTCGTGCTGGTGTTGCTGCAGGGCGTGAGTTTCGGAATCAACCACACCGTGCATCCGCTGGCGCTCGTCTTGTCGATCGCCTACCTCGCGGCGGCGTTGGTCGGCGCGCGCATCGTGCGTTTTCGCCCGCCGATCCGGGGCTTCGGACCCGCCTGGCTGGCTTCCATCGGCGTGGACCTGGCGACCTTCACGCTGCTGCAGCTGCTGCAGGCCGGCAACATCAACTTCACGCCGCTGTTCGCGCTGCCGGTATTGATGGGTGCCGTGCTTGGCACCGTCTCCGTCGGGCTGGGCACCACCGCGGTTGTCACGCTGCTGCTGCTGGGCGATGCCGGCTGGCAGTGGCTGCAGCAGCCGGGCGACCCTTCCACCCGTTTCCTGCAGGCGGCACTGACTGGCACCGGCCTGTTCGTGGTGGCGCTGCTTGCCCATCAGCTCGCCCTCCGGTTGGCGCGCGAGGAAGCGCTGGCGTTGCGCAGCCGCGGCGCCGCCCGGATGCATGCACAGGTCAACGACCTGGTGATCGAGACGCTGAGCGAAGGCGTGCTGGTGGTCGATGCCGATGGCCTTGTCCATGCGGCGAACCCGGCCGCCGATGCCATCCTGGGCCAGGGACTGGCGTCGCTGCCGCTGCCGTTTCCGCTCGGCGCGCATCCGGCCTGGGAGCCGCTGGCCGAATTGGCCGGCAGGACCTTTGCGCGACGTGCGCCGCAGTCGGGAGAGATGCCGATCGCGCAGACGCACGGCGCTGCGCGCGAGGTACGGGTTCGCACGCGCCTGACACCCGACAACGACCGGCGCATCGAAAGTCTCTGCGTGATGTTCCTGCAGGATCTGCGCGAACTGGAAGCGCGCATCAGGACCGAGAAGCTCGCTGCCATGGGCCGCATGTCGGCCGCGGTGGCGCATGAGATCCGCAACCCGCTGGCGGCCATCACGCAGGCCAGCGCTCTGCTGGGCGAAGACCTGGTCGACCCCGCACACCGCCAGCTCACGGCCATGGTGCAACACAACGCACAACGGCTGGCGCGCATCGTCGACGATGTGCTCGATGTGTCGCGCGCGCGCCAGCAACGCACGCTGCCGCTGGGCGAAATGGTCGCGCTCGACGTGACCGTGCGCACCCTTGCCGAAGAGTGGGTGCGCCAAAGCCAGCGTCAGGGCGTCTTGCTCGCGCTCGATGCGCCCGGGCGCGACGTGCGCTTCGACGCCGAGCACCTGCGCCGCATCCTGGTCAACCTGCTCGACAACGCGGCCCGCTACGCCGGCGAGCGCGACGGCTCGATCCAGATCGCCACCGAGGTCGAGCGCGACGGTCGTACCACGCTGCAGGTCTGGAGCGACGGTGCGCCGCTCGAGCCGGCGGTGCAGCGCCACCTGTTCGAACCGTTCTTTTCTTCCGAAAGCCGATCGAGCGGCCTGGGCCTCTTCATTTGCCGCGAGTTGTGCGAGCGCCATGGCGCCACCATCGGATACGAGCGACGCGCCCTTTCGCCGGCCGGCCCGGAGGGCAACGAGTTCTTCGTCGCCTTTGCCGGCGCCGAGGCCCGGCTGACACAATAGCGGCCGTGAGCACCCCCCACCCTCCCGCGGCGCTGCCGGCGCAGATCCTCGTTGTCGACGACGAACCCGATCTGCGCACGCTCTACGAACTGACCCTGCTGCGCGAGGGCTACCGCGTCGAAGCCGCGGGCAATGTCACCGAAGCTCTGCAGCACCTGGACGCGGGGCGCTTCGACGCCGTGATCACCGACATGCGCCTGCCCGACGGGCTCGGCATGGAGATCCTGCAGCGCATCCAGCGCGACCAGCGCAGCGAGCGTTGCGTGGTGATGACCGCCTACGGCTCGGCCGAGAACGCGGTCGAGGCGCTCAAGGCCGGCGCGTTCGACTACCTCACCAAGCCGGTCGACCTGAAGCAGTTCCGTGCCGTCGTCGCGTCGGCCGTGCAACAGCAATCGCAGGAAGCGCCGGCCGCGGCACAGCCGGCCAAGCCCGCCGCCGACAACGGACGCCCCGCGCCGGTGGCGGCGGCCCAGGGCGCCGGCGCGCTCGATCGGCTGGTCGGCGAGTCGGAACCGATGCGACTCGTCAAGTCGCGCATCGCCAAGGTCGCGCGCGGGATGGCGCCGGTGCTGGTGCGCGGCGAGTCGGGCACCGGCAAGGAACTCGTTGCGCGGGCCGTGCATGCCTGCAGCCAGCGCAGCGAAGGACCGTTCGTCGCAGTGAACTGCGGCGCGATTCCGGAGAACCTGCTCGAGGCCGAATTCTTCGGCGCACGCAAGGGCTCCTACACCGGCTCGGCGGCCGACCGCGACGGCTACTTCCAGGCGGCACGCGGCGGCACGCTGTTCCTCGACGAGATCGGCGATCTGCCGCTCGCGATGCAGTCCAAGCTGCTGCGTGCGATCCAGGAGCGCAGCGTGCGTCCGATCGGCTCCACCGCGGAGGACGCGGTTGACGTGCGCATCGTCAGCGCCACACACAAGGACCTGCATGCCGAGGTACAGGCCGGCCGGTTCCGGCAGGACCTTTTCTACCGGCTCAACGTGATCGAGATCGCGGTGCCCGCGCTGCGCGACCGGCGCGAGGACCTGCCCGCGCTGTGCGCCGCCTTGCTGGCGCGCATCGCGCACGATGCCGGCATGCCGGTGCCCGTGCTGTCGTCGGACGTGATCGCGCGCCTGGCCACGCAGCCGCTGGACGGCAATGTGCGCGAACTCGAGAACCTGCTGCACCGCGCCGTGGCGCTGAACGACGGGGACGAGCTTCACCTCGACCTGATGGGGGGGCCCCAGCCGGCGCGTGCACAGGAAGAGGCCGCGCCAATCGTTGTCGGCCTGCCCGATCCGACCCCGCTCGACGCGGTGGCGGTCCGCCCGCCGGTCCCGGCCGACCTGCAAACCTACCTCGACCAGCAGGAGCGCGAAATCCTGGTGCGGGCCCTGCAGGAGAGCGGCTTCAACCGCACGGCCGCAGCTGCGCGGCTGGGCCTGAGTCTGCGTCAGATCCGCTACCGCATCGCCCGGCTCGGCATCAGCACGCCCCACGGCGACGACGCGCAGTCCGGCGGCCTGGAGGAATAGCTTGGCGCAGACGGGACTGTGGCAGGCCGGCTGGTACCGCTTTGCCCACCGGCTGGCGTCACCCAACTTCGGGCCGCGGCCCGACGCCGCGCTGATCGACCTGATGGCCGCAAGCACGATCCGGGCAGCGGCTTCGACTGGCCGGCATTGCGCGCCCGGCTGGGCTGGCCTGAAACAATGTTTCCTCCGGGCGTGTGACGGCTCGCTAATTTTCTCAATCGGCGATCGCCGACCGATGGCGGGCCGCATCTGCAAGCAACCATGCGGCTTGCAGGCTCGAAAGACGCTGCAACCCGCGTCATTTCTGCGTCATGGCACAGTGGTTGAGCATCGGCGCGCGCTGCCGCCGCATCGCACGCCGAATCGCAGCCTACGGCTTGTGGATTCTGGGCCAAACACTACCTGTAGTGGCTTGTGGGCCTTTGGCACCCTAGATATAGTGTGCGCTTCGCAACGGAAATGTTCCGTTACACCTTACCGGGTCGCACGACTGCCTTTTGCAAGCGCCGCAGTCGTCACCGTCAAAGTCGTCAACCGAGGAACCGAATGCAGACTGTCCTGAACACCCCCGCCACGCCCCGCGCCGTCCCTGCTTCTTCACAGCCGGCCGGCGCGCAGCCTCGCGATACGGCAGGCTCGCCTGCCGGCAATGCGCTCGCGCACTACCAGATCATTCGGCGCAACGGCGCAGTGGTGCCGTTCGAGCCGAACAAGATCGCCATCGCGATGATGAAAGCCTTCCTGGCCGTGCACGGCACCCAGGGTGCGGCGTCGGCCAGCGTGCGCGAGACGGTGGACGGACTGACCCAGGCGGTGGTGCGTGCCATGGTGCGCTCGCGTCCGGGCGGCGGCACCTTCCACATCGAAGACGTACAGGACCAGGTCGAGCTCGGCCTGATGCGCGGTGGCCACCATGAAATCGCGCGCGCCTACGTGCTGTACCGCGAGCGGCGCACTCAGGAGCGCGCCAGGCAGGGCGCGCAGGAAGCGCCGGCCGCGCCGGTGCTGCACGTGCTGGACCGCGGCGAGCGCGTGGCCCTCGACCTGAACGAACTCAAGGGCTTGATCGAATCCGCCTGCGAAGGTCTGGGCGACAGCATCACGGCCGCGCCGATCCAGGCCGAGACGATGCGCAACCTCTACGACGGCGTGCCGCTCGACGAGGTCTACAAGGCGTCCATCCTCGCCGCGCGCACCTTGATCGAGAAGGACCCCGACTACACCTTCGCGACCGCGCGCCTCTTGCTGCACACGATCTTCAAGGAGATCATCGGCCGCGAAGTGATGCCGGCCGAGCGCTCGCAAGCCTACGTCGACTACTTCCCGCAGTTCATCAAGAAGGGCGTCGACAACGAGCTGCTCGACGAGAAGCTGCTGCAGTTCGACCTGCCGCGCCTGGGCGCCGCGCTCAAGGCCGAACGCGACAAACAGTTCGACTACCTCGGCCTGCAGACGCTGTACGACCGCTACTTCCTGCACGTGCGCAAGTCGCGCATCGAACTGCCGCAGGCCTTCTTCATGCGCGTGGCCATGGGCCTGTCGCTCAACGAGATCGACCGCGAAGCCCGCGCCATCGAGTTCTACGAAGTGCTGTCGTCCTTCGACTTCATGTCGTCGACGCCGACGCTGTTCAACGCCGGCACGCTGCGCTCGCAGCTGTCGAGCTGCTACCTGACGACCGTCCCCGACGACCTCGACGGCATCTACGAGTCGATCAAGGAAAACGCGCTGCTGTCCAAGTTCGCCGGCGGCCTGGGCAACGACTGGACCCGCGTGCGCGCGCTCGGCTCGCACATCAAGGGCACGAACGGCGAATCGCAGGGCGTGGTGCCGTTCCTGAAGGTCGTCAACGACACGGCCGTGGCCGTGAACCAGGGCGGCAAGCGCAAGGGCGCCGTATGCACGTACCTCGAAACCTGGCACCTCGACATCGAGGAGTTCCTGGAGCTGCGCAAGAACACCGGCGACGACCGCCGCCGCACGCACGACATGAACACGGCCAACTGGATTCCCGACCTCTTCATGCGCCGCGTGATGGAAAAGGGCAACTGGACGCTGTTCTCGCCTTCGAACGTGCCCGACCTGCACGACCTGTTCGGTGCTGATTTCGAGAAGGCCTACGTGGCCTACGAAGAGAAGGCTTCGCGCGGCGAGATCAAGCCCAGCCGCACGATCCCGGCCAGCGACCTGTGGCGCAAGATGCTCACGATGCTGTTCGAGACCGGCCACCCCTGGATCACGTTCAAGGACGCCTGCAACGTGCGCTCGCCCCAGCAGCACGCCGGCGTCGTTCACTCCTCGAACCTCTGCACGGAAATCACGCTCAACACCAGCGACACCGAAACGGCCGTGTGCAATCTCGGCTCGGTCAACCTGCTGCAGCATCTGAATGACGGCAAGGTCGACCAGGCCAAGCTCAGGAAGACGATCTCGACCGCGATGCGCATGCTCGACAACGTGATCGACATCAACTACTACGCGGTCAAGAAGGCGCGCGATTCGAACCTGCGCCATCGTCCGGTCGGCCTCGGCCTCATGGGCTTCCAGGACGCGCTGTACGAACTGCGCATTCCCTACGCCTCGCAGGAAGCCGTGCAGTTCGCGGACGAGTCGATGGAAGCCATCTGCTACCACGCCTACTGGGCATCGACCGAACTCGCCAAGGAGCGAGGCAAGTACTCGAGCTACAAGGGCTCGCTGTGGGACAAGGGCGTGCTGCCGATCGACACGCTCGACCTCCTCGAGAAGGCGCGCGGCGGCTACGTCGAAGTCGACCGCTCGGCCACGCTGGACTGGGACGCGCTGCGCACCAAGATCAAGACCGACGGCATGCGCAATTCGAACTGCGTGGCCATCGCACCGACCGCGACCATCTCGAACATCATCGGTGTCGACGCGTCCATCGAACCCTGCTTCGGCAATCTGTCGGTCAAGTCGAACCTGTCGGGCGAGTTCACCGTGATCAACCACTATCTGGTGCGCGACCTGAAGCGCCTGGGCCTGTGGGATGACGTGATGGTGATGGACCTGAAGCACTTCGACGGATCGCTGCGCCCCATCGACCGCGTGCCGCAAGACATCAAGGCGTTGTACGCCACCGCGTTCGAGGTGGAGACCACCTGGCTCGTCGAGGCCGCCGCACGTCGCCAGAAGTGGATCGATCAGGCGCAGTCGCTCAACATCTACATGGCCGGCGCATCGGGCAAGAAGCTCGACGACACCTACAAGCTCGCATGGCTGCGCGGCCTGAAGACGACCTACTACCTGCGCACGCAGAGCGCCACGCATGCCGAGAAATCGACGGTGCAATCGGGTCGTCTCAACGCAGTCGCATCGGGCGGCAGCAACAGCCACAACGTCGATGGCGCGAAGATGAATGCACTGCAGGCTGCAGCGCTCGCAGCGCAGGCGCAGCTGAGTGCGATGCCCGCGACCGACATCGCGTTCTGCGGCGTCGACGATCCGACCTGCGAAGCCTGCCAGTGATGTTTGCGGCATCGCCTGACAGCCGTATGCGACTCAGGCGATGCATGTGAGCAACATCACGACGAGATAACCGGGGCACGATGTGAACGAGCACTTTGCAACTCACATCGTTGCTCACATAATTGAGCATTGGATTTTTCTATGTTGACCTGGGACGAAGAAGTCAAGCCCTCCTTGCCAAAGGACATGCAACAAGGATTGCATCACACAACCAAAAGCGGATCGCCTGCCGGCCGCTCGATGGAAGCTCCGACTTCGCAAACGGCACCCGCTTCTCTTTCGGTCCGCACGCTCGACGATGGCGCTGCCATCCCGCATCGCCAGCAAGCACAGGCATTCGCACAAGCTCCCGCACAGGCGCAACCGGCCGTCGCACGCCGCGTCAAGGCAGCGGACAAGCGCATCATCAACGGCCAGACCGACGTCAACCAGCTGGTGCCGTTCAAGTACAAGTGGGCCTGGGAAAAGTACCTTGCCACCTGCGCCAATCACTGGATGCCGCAGGAAGTGAACATGACGCGCGACATCGCGTTGTGGAAAGACCCGAACGGCCTGACGGAAGACGAGCGCCGCATCGTGAAGCGCAATCTCGGCTTCTTCGTGACCGCCGACTCGCTCGCCGCGAACAACATCGTGCTGGGCACCTATCGCCACATCACTGCACCCGAATGCCGCCAGTTCCTGCTGCGCCAGGCCTTCGAGGAAGCGATTCACACGCACGCGTATCAATACATCGTCGAATCGCTCGGCCTGGACGAGAGCGAGATCTTCAACGCCTACAACGAAGTGCCGTCGATCCGCGAGAAGGACCAGTTCCTGATCCCGTTCATCGACGCGATCAGCGACCCGCATTTCCACACCGGCACGCACGAAACCGACCAGACGCTGCTCAAGTCGCTGATCGTGTTCGCCTGCCTGATGGAAGGCCTGTTCTTCTACGTCGGTTTCACGCAGATCCTTGCGCTCGGCCGCCAGAACAAGATGACCGGTGCGGCGGAGCAGTACCAGTACATCCTGCGCGACGAATCGATGCACTGCAATTTCGGCATCGACCTGATCAACCAGTTGAAGCTCGAGAACCCGGGTCTCTGGACAGCAGAATTCAAGGCCGAGATCAAGGACCTGTTCCTGAAGGCCGTCGAACTCGAATACAAGTACGCCGAAGACACGATGCCGCGTGGCGTGCTCGGCATGAATGCCTCCATGTTCAAGGGCTACCTGCGCTACATCGCGAACCGTCGCGCGCAGCAGATCGGTCTCGAGACGCTGTTCCCGAACGAAGAGAACCCGTTCCCGTGGATGAGCGAAATGATCGACTTGAAGAAAGAGCGCAATTTCTTCGAGACCCGCGTGATCGAGTACCAGTCGGGTGGTGCCCTTTCATGGGATTGATTTCAGGAATTGCCGTTCAGCACACATCGCACCACAGAGTGCGGCTGGGCGGCGTCGGTGTTCATGGTGCTGGAGCTTGATTCCAACGCCATGAATCGCTTCACGTTCACAAGCGAGCGTGAAGTGCTTCAAAAGGTTGATTTTTCAACTTGATCAAGGAGAAAGAAATGGCAACTGCAAAGAAAGCGCCGGCCAAGAAGGTCGCTGCAAAGAAGGCTCCGGCAAAGAAGGTCGCTGCTAAAAAAGCGCCCGCAAAGAAGGTCGTAGCGAAGAAGGCCCCGGCCAAGAAGGCGCCGGCCAAGAAGGTCGCTGCCAAGAAGGCGCCGGCCAAGAAGGTCGTAGCGAAGAAGGCGCCGGCGAAGAAGGCCGCTGCCAAGAAGGCGCCGGCCAAGAAGGCTGCTGCCAAGAAGGCGCCGGCGAAGAAGGCCGCTGCCAAGAAGGCCCCAGCGAAAAAGGCTGCAGCCAAAAAGCCTGCTGCCAAGAAAGCTGCGAAAAAGCCCGCTGCCAAGCCTGCCGCCAAGAAGGCTGCGAAAGCACCCGCCAAGGCCGCCGTCGCCCCTGCCCCTGCGGCACAAACGACGCTGAATCCTCAAGCTGCATGGCCGTTTCCGACGGCCAGCAAGCCCTGAGTCATTCAGAGGCCCTGAAAGGCAAAAGCCCGGCACCGCAAGGTGTCGGGCTTTTTTTCGGCCCGCAATCTACAAGCCGGGCGTCAGCGAATCGACCGTGTAGTTTTGCGGACCGCGCCGCGCGATCTTGAGGGCGCCGATCTGGTTGCCGAGTGCCGCGCACTTTGCCAAGGGCCAGCCTTGTTCCAGGCCGAACAGCAGCGCGCCGCGCCAGGCGTCGCCACAGCCGGTGGGATCGACGACCGCTTCGGGTTCCACCGCCGGTACGTGGGTTTTTTCACCGTCGATCCATACCTCGCACCCCTGCGCGCCGAGCGTCACGATCAAGCCCCGGGTGCGACGCGAAATGTCGGCAGGGCTCCAGCCCGTGCGATCGCTCAGCATCTTGCCCTCGTAGTCGTTGACCGTCACCCAGTCGGCCTGCTCGATGAAGCGCGCAAGGTCGTCACCGTCGAACATCGGCAGGCCCTGGCCCGGGTCGAACACGAAGGGAATGTCGGCCACCTTGAACTGCTCGGCGTGCTGCAGCATCGCATCGCGTCCGTCAGGCGAAATGATGCCGAGCTTCAGGTCTGCGCGCGCTTCGATGCGCGTGATGTGCGCCTGCTGCATCGCGCCGGGATGGAAGGCCGTGATCTGGTTGTTGTCGCGGTCGGTCATGATCATGGCCTGCGCGGTGTAGGCATCGTCCACGGTGCGGACGAATTCGGTGCCGATGCCGAGTTCGGTGAGTCGAGCGACGTAGTCGGCACCGTCGCTGCCGACGGTGGCCATCGGCAACGCGGTGCCGCCGAGCGCATTCAGCGCGTACGCGATGTTGCCCGCGCAGCCGCCGAAGTCGCGTCGCAGCGCCGGCACCAGGAACGACACGTTGAGGATGTGCAACTGGTCGGGGAGGATCTGGTCGGCGAACCTGCCCTCGAAAGTCATGATGGTGTCGAACGCGAGGGAACCGCAAATCACTGCTGCCATGAATGAGCCGTTGTGTTGGATGGAGAAAAGGACGAGTCGTCGTTTCGCGACTCAAGGATAGAAAGCGACCACCCGGTAGCCGGCCACAGGTGGCAGGGCAGCGGTCTCCGGGCCGGTCAAGACAAGCGGCAGGGTGACAGTGCGCTCGGCACGAGCGGGCAGTACGGCGGGTGCGCCGAAGTCCGTCGGCGTCAGCACGCGCCGCACCACCGGACGCTCCTGCGTGTCCAGCAGCGACAGTTCGACCGCGGGCATGGCCAGCGGGACCGCGGCGGCATTGCGCAGCGTGAAGTTCAGTCGGTAGCCATCCCCGGTCTTCTCGCGCGCGAAGGCCGCACCGTCGATGGTGATGTCGCCGATCCGGCGCAGCGCCGACAACTCGCACGCGGTGGCGGCACACAACGCCGACAGCACCGGGCGCAGCGACGGCTGCCGCGCGGCGATCGTGTCCCGTTCGTGGCGCAGCAATTGCACGACCAACAGCAGTGCAAGCGCGACCGCCGCGATCCACAGTGCGCGACTCGCGGGTTTGCCGCTCGGCCACCACCGGCGCCCTTTGCCGGCTGCGGTGACCAGCAGCGCGCCGGGTGGCGCCACCGGTTCGGGCGGCCGTTCGACGGCACTCTCGGCCATCACGAAGGGCATCTCCGCCGGCGGTGGCGCCGGCGCGCGGGGATGCGGCCCCGACGAAGCGGGCCCGGTCAACTGTGCGGCCCTGCGTGCACGCGCGTCGCGCACCGCCTCGATGCGTGCGCGACGCAACGCCTTTTGCAATTGCGCGTCTGCCGCCTGTTCGACGACGGCAGAGAAACCGTCCAGCGCCTCGACCGAACTGGCCAACGACGCCTGCGCCAGCACCGGCTTCGGTTCGGCCGGCTCCGCTGGCGCCGGCGCGTTCGGCCAGGGTTCGTCCGCGACCACCCCGATATCGGGCCACACGGGTGGGGCCAATGGGGTTCCGTTGACAGGTTCCGGTTCCGGTTCCGGATCCGGATCCGGTTCGGACTTGGGCTCGGTTTCGAGAGCCCTCGCCGGGTCGGCGGGTGGATCGGTTTCGCTCGCCGACACCCCGCCCTCGTCGGGCATCGACGCAGGCGTGGCCGGCGTCGCGTCGGGCGATTCCTGCAGGTCGAGTGTCGCGTCGAACACATTGCTGCAGCGCCCGCATCGAACCCATCCGTCCGAGATGCGAAGCTGATCCCGCACCACCTTGAAAGTGGTCGCGCAGGAAGGGCAGCGGGTGACGAGACTCATGAGGCGGGGATTGTAGGTGCGCCCCCGCAGCGATAACTCAGAGCCGCGCGGTCATGAGGATCCAGCCGTCCTCACTGTCGCTCACCTGCAACTGCGCGAACGGCGCATACGCCGCCTTGAGCTCCTCGGCCTGGCGCTCGAGAATGCCTGCCAGCACCAGCGCGCCGCCGGGCGCCACATAGCGGCACAGCAAGGGCGCCAGCACCTTGAGCGGGGTGGCGAGGATGTTGGCCAGCACGGTCCGGTACTGGCCTTGCGCGACCTCGGGCAGGCCGGTCCGAAGCTGCACGCCATTGGCCTCGGCGTTGAGCCGGGTCGACTCGACCGCTGCCTCGTCGATGTCGACCGCGTCGATCTCCGTCGCACCGTACTTCGCTGCGCCGATCGCGAGGATGCCGGAACCGCACCCATAGTCGAGCACGCGCTGGCCCGAAACGGCGTGCGTCGCGATCCAGCGCAGGCACATGCGCGTGGTCGGATGGGTTCCGGTGCCGAAGGCCAGGCCCGGATCGAGCCGAATCACCTGCCGCGCCTGCGACGGCGGTTCGTGCCAGGTCGGCACGATCCAGAACTCGGGCGTGATTTCCACCGGCGCAAACTGCGATTGGGTCAGCCGCACCCAGTCCTGCTCGGGCACCTCGGCCACACCGAGCGTCTGACACCCCTTGAAGAAGTCCTGCAGCGCGAGCACCGTGGCCGCTTCGCGCGCCAAAGGCTGCGTGGCGAACAGCGCGATCACGCGCGAGCGCTGCCAGCCCTCCTTGGGCGGCGGCATGCCGGGCTCGCCGAACAGGGCCTGCTCGGCATCGGTCTGCGCATCGGCGTCCTCGACCGACACGCTCAGAGCGTCCAGCGCATCGAGCGCATCGCTCACCGGCTCGACGCTCTGCTCCGGGACCAGCAAACGAAGTTCGAACACCCGTGCCTTCCGTTCAGCGCTTGTGGGAAGCGAGCCACTCTTCCAGGTAGTGGATGTTGGTGCCGCCGGCCATGAACTTGGCGTCCACCATCAACTCGCGGTGCAGCGGGATGTTGGTGCTGATGCCTTCGACCACGGTCTCGTTGAGCGCCGTGCGCATGCGGGCCATGGCCTGCTCGCGCGTGTCGCCGAACGTGATGATCTTGCCGACCATCGAGTCGTAATTGGGCGGCACGAAGTAGTTGGTGTACACGTGCGAGTCCACACGCACGCCGGGGCCGCCAGGCGGGTGCCACATCGTGATGCGGCCCGGCGAGGGCGTGAACTTCCAGGCATCCTCGGCATTGATGCGGCATTCGATCGCATGGCCATGCATCTGGATCTGTCGCTGCGTGAACGGCAACTTTTCGCCGGCGGCGACCATGATCTGCGTCTTGACGATGTCGATGCCGGTGGTGAACTCGGTCACCGGATGTTCCACCTGCACGCGCGTGTTCATCTCGATGAAATAGAACTCGCCGTTCTCGTAGAGGAACTCGAAAGTGCCGGCGCCGCGGTAGCCAATCTTCTTGCAGGCGGCCGCGCAACGCTCGCCGATCTTCTCGATCAGCTTGCGCGGAATGCCCGGCGCCGGCGACTCCTCGATCACCTTCTGGTGGCGCCGCTGCATCGAGCAGTCGCGCTCGCCGAGGTAGACCGCGTTCTTGAACTTGTCGGCCAGGATCTGGATCTCGACATGCCGCGGGTTCTGGAGAAACTTCTCCATGTAGACCGCACCGTTGTTGAAGGCGGCAGAGGCTTCGGCCTTGGTCATCTGGATCGCGTTGACCAGCGCCGCCTCGGTGTGCACGACGCGCATGCCGCGACCACCGCCACCGCCGGCCGCCTTGATGATCACCGGATACCCGATCGCACGCGCGATGCGCTTGTTGGTGTTGGCGTCGTCCGAGAGCTCGCCCTCGGAACCGGGCACGCAGGGTACGCCCGCCTTGATCATGGCCTGCTTGGCCGACACCTTGTCGCCCATCGTGCGGATGTTCTCGGGCGTCGGGCCGATGAACTGGAAGCCGCTTTGCTCGACGCGTTCGGCAAAGTTCGCGTTCTCGCTGAGGAACCCATAGCCCGGGTGGATCGCCTCGGCATCGGTCACCTCGGCCGCGGAAATGATCGCCGGCATGTTGAGGTAACTCTGTGAAGAAGGCGCCGGGCCGATGCACACCGCCTCCTGTGCCAGCTTGACGTACTTGGCCTCGCGGTCGGCCTCGGAGTACACCATCACCGCCTTGATGCCCATCTCGCTGCAGGCCCGCTGGATCCGGAGTGCAATCTCCCCCCGGTTGGCAACCAGAATCTTCTTGAACATGGTCACTCGATGATGAACAGCGGTTGGCCGTACTCAACGGCCTGGCCGTTCTCGCCGAGGATCTGCGTGACCGTGCCGGACTTGTCTGCCTCGATCTCGTTGAGGATCTTCATGGCCTCGATGATGCAGACCGTGTCGCCTTCCTTGACCTGGCTGCCGACCTCGACAAACGAGGGGGCGCCCGGGCTGGAAGCACGGTAGAAGGTGCCGACCATCGGTGACTTGATCGCGTGGCCCGTTGGCGCGGCGGCGCCGGTCGGCGCGGGCGCGGGCGGCACGTCTGCGGCCGGCGCGGGAGCAGGTGCGGGGCCGCCCTGAGGCGCCAGCGTCTGGACGTATTGCACCGGAGCAGCGGCCCCGGCCTTGACGATTCGCACCTTGCCTTCGGCTTCGGTGATCTCGAGTTCGGAAATATTGGATTCAGACACCAGATCGATCAGTGTCTTGAGTTTGCGCAGATCCATGGGCTTCCAGTGCCGACTGTTGTCGGTCAATAGGTAGTAACTCGCCTGAAGATCGGCCTATGTCGGCGTATGCACGCCAACGGCCGGGTTATGCGCAGGATTCTATCCGTGAACCGGGGCCCGCCGCCATGCATCGAGGTCGGTCGGCTCCAGCTTGCCCATCTTACGCGCCGCCACTGCGCCGTTGGAATCGACCACCAGCGTGAACGGCAACCCGCCCGCGGTATTGCCCAGCTGCCGAACCAGTTCGGTGCCTTCGAGGCCGGCCAGGCCGACCGGGAAGCTGACCGGCATTCGGGCGAGAAACTTGCGAACCGCACTTGGCTGATCAATGGCCAATCCAACCACTTGCCAGCCGTTGGGAGCCTGATCGCGGAAAAAGCGATCGACCATCGGCAATTCCTCGACGCATGGCGGACACCATGTCGCCCAGAAATTGATCAACAACGGCTTCCCGCGCAAGGCCGAGAAAACCAGCTCACCGCCTTCCGGGCGCTCGAAACGCTGCCCCCAGAAGGCGGCGTCCAACGCATCAGCGGCATTGACCGAATCATTGCGTTCGCGCCACCACGCGCCGCCGACGCCTGCTGCGGCCGCAACGGCGGCCACGCCGCCAAGGATCCATCGGCGTCGGTTCGATGCAGGTTCCGCGCTCATGCCTTCTCGTCCTTTTCCATCAGCCGCTTCAGTGCGTTCAGATCTCCGCGCGGGGTGCGCCCCTGCGCGTCGGGCCTGAGCGCTCCGCGCAAGTCATCGAGGTCGTACACCAGCAGGTGCACGCCGATTTCTTCACCGAGCGCCCGACTCATCGCGTGCACGCTGAGCGCTTCCACCTGCTCGCCATGAAAGCCGGTGACCATGCGCGGCTCGTAGTCGACATGGTGGTCGATCAGCGCAATTTCGGCCGACTTGGAGTCGTCGCAGAACAGCTGGATATAGACGTCGGACAGACGGGTCGCGGTGCCATGCCAGACGGCGCCGCCGACATGCGGCCGGAACGCGGCCATGCGCACCATCCACTCGCAGGCCAGCGCCCGCAAGGCCTTGAGCTCCGAGGGCTGGGTGTCGGCACAGAAGAGCGCGATGTAGTCGCGCACCTCGGCCTCGACCTCGTCGTTGTTGGGCAGCGCCGTGCGCGAGGACAAACCCAGATCGCGCAGGGCGCGCCGTTTCGCGGGGCCGTACTCCAGCCCCTCTTCGACCACGAGGCGGGCAGCAGTGGCAGCGATCTCGCGCTTGGACGTGTCCATCACGGCATTCTGCCCGCGATGCGCCCGTCGCAGGAGTGCCCCCACGACGCGTCCCTAAAATCGACCGATGCATATTCACATTCTGGGCATCTGCGGCACCTTCATGGGTGGTGTGGCCGCCCTCGCCCGCGAGGCAGGCCACAAGGTGACCGGCTGTGACGCCGGCGTCTACCCGCCGATGAGCGATCAGCTGCGCGCGCTCGGCATCGACCTGATCGAGGGCTTCGACGCCGGACAACTGGCGCTGAAGCCCGACGTGTTCGTGGTCGGCAACGTCGTGTCCCGCGCGCGGCTGGACGACGGCAGCGCGAAGTTTCCGTTGATGGAGGCGATCCTCGACGCCGGGCTGCCCTACACCAGCGGCCCGCAATGGCTGGCGGAGCAGGTGCTGCAGGGTCGGCATGTGCTGGCGGTCGCCGGGACGCACGGCAAGACCACCACCACCTCGATGCTGGCCTGGGTGCTGGAAGCCACCGGCCGTGCGCCGGGGTTCCTGGTCGGCGGCGTACCACTGAACTTCGACGTGTCGGCACGGCTCGGCACTGGCGCCGCTTTCGTGATCGAGGCGGACGAATACGACACGGCCTTCTTCGACAAGCGCAGCAAGTTCGTCCACTACCGGCCGCGCACTGCCGTGCTGAACAACCTCGAGTTCGACCACGCGGACATCTTCGACGACCTCGCCGCCATCGAGCGCCAGTTTCACCACTTGCTGCGCACCGTGCCCGCGAGCGGTCGGGTCGTGGCCAACGCGACCGAGGACAGCCTGCGGCGCGTGCTGGCGCAAGGCTGCTGGAGCGAACTCGCGCGCTTCGGCGCGGGCGGTGAATGGCAGGCCAGCGGAGGCCACGATGCATTCGACGTCGTGCGCAGCGGCCAACGCGTGGGACGGGTCGCATGGGCGCTGTCGGGCCTGCACAATCAGATGAACGCGCTGGCGGCCATTGCGGCGGCCGACCATGTCGGCGTACCTCCGGCCGAAGCGGCCGACGCACTCGCTGCGTTTCGCAACGTGCGGCGCCGCATGGAACTGCGCGGCACGGTCGAACGGGAGGGCGGCGGCATCACGGTCTACGACGATTTCGCGCACCATCCGACGGCGATCCGCACCACGCTCGACGGCCTGCGCCGCCAACTCGACGCGCATGGACGGACAAGCGACCGGATCCTGGCCGTGTTCGAGCCGCGCAGCAACACGATGAAGCTCGGCGCCATGGCGGCGCAGCTCCCCTGGAGCCTGGAACAGGCCGACCTCGCCTTCTGCCACACCGCCGGACTGGGCTGGGACGCGGCGGCCGCACTCGCACCCATGGAAGCCCGTGCACAGGTGGCCGGGGCGATCGCGCCGCTGGTCGAGCAGGTCGTGGCTGCGGCACGCGGCGGCGACCACATCGTCTGCATGAGCAACGGGGGCTTCGGCGGCATCCACGAGACGCTGCTGGCCGCGTTGCGCGCGCCCCGCTGAACGCCATGCGCGCGCAAGAGCTGATCGACACGCTGCGCTTGCAGCCGCACCCCGAAGGCGGCTGGTACCGCGAGGTGTTCCGCTCGGCCTCGCGCGTGACTTCGGCCGACGGCCGCCCATCGCGCGACGCACTGACCAGCATCTACTTCCTGCTCGAAGCCAGCCAGCGATCGCGCTGGCACCGCGTGCTGTCGGACGAAGTCTGGGTGCATCTGGAGGGTGTGCCCCTCGCGCTGTGGACTTGCGACGCCGCCTTGCGCACGGCGCCGGCGCATGTGCGGCTCGGCCCGGTCGATCTGCACGGCACGCGCCCGCAGCATGTGGTGCCGGCCGGCCAGTGGCAGGCAGCCCGGCCGATCGTGGCCCACACGCGCGGCGACTACAGCCTGGCGGCCTGCATGGTCGGGCCGGGCTTCGATTTCGCTGACTTCTCGCTCATGTCGCCGGACGGCGAAGAGGCCGCGCTGCTGCGCCACCACTGGCCCGATCTGGCCGACCTGATCTAGCCCCGGCGTTTTTTGACGGCTTGCGACAGCGTGTCCAGTACGGACACCGAGTCGTCCCAGCCGAGGCAGGCGTCGGTGATGCTCTTGCCGTATTCGAGCCCGGCCGTCTGATCCTTGCCCGGGGTGAACTTCTGCGCACCAGCCTGCAGGTGGCTTTCGACCATCACGCCGAACACGCATCGGCTGCCGCCCGCAATCTGCGCCGCGATGTCGTTCGCCACGTCGATCTGCTTCTGGTGCTGCTTCGAGCTGTTGGCATGGCTGCAATCGACCATCAACGTCGGCGGCAGCCTGGCGGCGGCAAGATCGGCGCAGGCGGTCGCGACGCTGGCGCTGTCGTAGTTCGGCGCCTTGCCACCGCGCAGGATCACGTGGCAGTCCGGATTGCCGTTGGTGTTGACGATGGCCACCTGGCCGTTCTTGTGCACGGAGAGGAAGTGGTGGCCGCGGCTGGCGGACTGGATCGCGTCGGTCGCGATGCGGATGTTGCCGTCGGTGCCGTTCTTGAAGCCGATCGGTGCCGAAAGGCCGGAGGCCAGCTCGCGGTGCACCTGGCTCTCGGTCGTGCGTGCGCCGATCGCGCCCCACGCGATCAGGTCGCCGATGTACTGCGGCGAGATCACGTCGAGGAACTCGCTGCCGGCCGGCAGCCCGATGCGGTTGATGTCGATGAGCAGTTGGCGCGCGATGCGCAGGCCCTCGTCGATGCGGTAGCTCTCGTCGAGGTACGGGTCGTTGATGAGGCCCTTCCAGCCGACCGTGGTGCGCGGCTTCTCGAAGTACACGCGCATCACGATTTCGAGCGAATCGGCGTACTTGTCGCGCTGCACCTTGAGCCGGCGCGCGTATTCCAGCGCGGCCATCGGGTCGTGGATCGAACACGGGCCCATGATGACCAGCAGCCGGTCGTCGGTGCCGGCCATGATGTTGTGGATCGCATGGCGCGTGCCGGTGATCAGCGTTTCGACCGGCGTTCCACGGATCGGGAAGAAACGGATCAGATGTTCAGGAGGGGGCAGCACGTTGATGTCCTTGATGCGTTCGTCGTCGGTCTCGCTGGTCTTCTCGACGGTCGCATACCAGTTGTCTCTGGCCTGGGCGGTGTTCTGGCTCATCGTGTGGTTCCTGGATCAAAAAACGAAAAGGGCATAAAAAAACCGCCGGGGCGTGAGCGCCGGCGGTCTTTGGAGGGGTGTACGTTTGCTTTACGCGCTCGCCTCTGGGCCGCCGGAAGTCCGGAACCAAAAGTACGAAAAATAGAAAGCGACGCGCGTCATGGGAGGCGAATGTAGCACAGGGCTCCGGCCGGGCCGTTGTTTTTACGCCGTGCCGCCGACCGTGAGCCCGTCGATCCGCAATGTCGGCTGACCCACGCCCACCGGCACGCTCTGGCCTTCCTTGCCACAGGTGCCGACGCCCGAGTCGAGCGCCATGTCGTCGCCGATCATGGTCACGCGCGTGAGCGCATCGGGACCGTTGCCGACGATGGTCGCACCCTTCACCGGGTACTGGATCTTGCCGTTCTCGACCCAGTAGGCCTCGCTGGCCGAAAACACGAACTTGCCGCTCGTGATGTCGACCTGCCCCCCGCCGAAGTTGGTGGCGTAGAGGCCCTTCTTGATGCTCGCCACGATTTCCTTCGGGTCCTTGTCGCCGCCCAGCATGTAGGTGTTGGTCATGCGCGGCATCGGCACATGCGCATAGCTCTCGCGCCGGCCGTTGCCGGTGGGCTTGACCTTCATGAGACGCGCGTTCATCGAGTCCTGGATGTAGCCCTTCAGGATGCCGTCCTCGATCAGCACGTTGCGCTGGCTGGCGTTGCCCTCGTCATCGACGTTGAGCGAGCCGCGACGGTCGGCGATGGTGCCGTCGTCGAGCACGGTCACGCCTTTGGCAGCGACGCGCTGGCCGATGCGACCCGAGAACGCGCTCGAACCCTTGCGGTTGAAGTCGCCTTCGAGCCCGTGGCCGATGGCTTCGTGCAGCAGGATGCCGGGCCAGCCCGGGCCGAGCACGACGGTCATCTCGCCTGCGGGGGCCGGTCGCGATTCGAGATTGACGAGCGCGGCGGTCACCGCCTGCTCGACGTATTCGGCGATGTGGGCGTCATCGAAGTACGCAAGACCGAACCGGCCGCCGCCGCCGCCCGAACCCATTTCGCGCCGGCCGTTCTGCTCGGCAATCACCGTCACCGACAGGCGCACGAGCGGCCGCACGTCGGCCGCCAGCGTGCCGTCGGCACGTGCGACCAGTACCACGTCGTACTCGCTCGCGAGGCCAGCCATCACCTGCGCCACGCGCGGATCGCGCGCCCGCGCCAGTTTCTCGACGCGTCCGAGCAAGGCCACCTTGGCCGTGCTGTCCAGCGTGGAGATCGGGTCGACGCCGTTGTAGAGCGAACGGCTCGAAGCGATCTTGCGCACCGGCGTCTTGACGCGCGCGGTGCGGCCGGCCGAAGAAATGGAACGCACCGTGCGCGCCGCGTCGAGCAGCGAGGCTTCCGAAATGTCGTCGGAATAGGCGAACGCGGTCTTCTCGCCGCTCACGGCGCGCACACCGACGCCCTGGTCGATGCTGAAGCTGCCGGTCTTGACGATGCCCTCCTCCAGGCTCCAGCCTTCGCTGCGCGTGTACTGGAAGTAGAGGTCGGCGTCGTCGACCTTGTGGGCCGTGATCTCGGCCAGTGCGCGCGACAGGTGCGACTCGTCGAGGCCGAATGGCGTGAGAAGCAGCGATTGGGCAGTCGCCAAACGCTCGATGGTGGGTTCGCGGGAGATCATCGGGGCATTATTGCTCGCCCCCAGGCTGCGCGGCACTTCGTGTCCGCTTCGCCTCCCCCCTGCCGGGGGCAATGCCGGTGGACCGGCGGAGCCGGTTCCACGGCATTCCACGAACAAGCCCGTTCGCGCGCCTGTCAGCTCTGCATCAGCTTTCGCGCTCGTGAGATCGACATCAGGATGCCGAGCGCCAGCCCCAGCGTGACCATCGCGGTGCCGCCGTAGCTGATGAACGGCAAGGGCACCCCGACCACCGGCAGGATGCCGCTCACCATGCCCATGTTCACGAAGGCGTAGGTGAAGAAGATCATCGTGACCGCGCCCGCCAGCAGGCGCGAGAAAAGGGTCGGCGCGTCCATCGCGATGGCGAGCCCGCGAAAGATCAGGAAGATGAAGGCGGCGATCAGGAACAGGTTGCCGGCCAGGCCGAACTCTTCGGAGTAGGCCGCGAAGATGAAGTCGGTGGTGCGCTCGGGGATGAATTCGAGGTGCGTCTGCGTGCCCTGCATGAAGCCCTTGCCGCCGACGCCGCCCGAGCCGATCGCGATCATTCCCTGGATGATGTGGAAGCCCTTGCCGAGCGGGTCCTTCGACGGGTCGAGCAGCGTGCACACGCGCTGCTTCTGGTAGTCGTGGAGCACCTTCCAGTCGACGCCGTCGGCGCAAAGCTGCGACTCGAAGCCGACGATCAACGCGACCGCGGCGATGCCGATCACCACGGGCGGCACGATCAGCTTCCACGAGAGGCCGGCGAAAAAAATCACCGACATGCCCGCGGCCAGCACCAGCAGCGAAGTGCCGAGGTCGGGCTGCTTCATGATCAGGCCGACCGGCACGCCGAGCAGCAGGGTCGCCACCACGAAGTCGAGCGGGCGCAGTTGCCCTTCGCGACGCTGGAACCACCAAGCCAGCATCAGCGGCATCGCGATCTTGAGGATCTCGCTCGGCTGGATCACCATGCCCACGTTGATCCAGCGCTTGGCGCCCTTTTTGGTGATGCCGAAGATCGCGACCGCAATGAGCAGCGCCACCCCCACCGTGTAGAGCGGCACGGCGAACGCCATCAACCGCTGCGGCGGCACCTGCGCCACCACGAACATGATGAAGCCGGCCAGCAGCATGTTGCGGCCGTGGTCCATGAATCGCGTTCCATGGTCGAAACCCGACGAGTACATCGTCACCAGCCCCGCACAGGCCAGCAGGAACACGGCAAACGCCAGGAAACCGTCGAAGCCCTGGAACACGGGCGCGATGCGGCGCGCGAGCGAGGGTTGCTGGAAGACGGCCGACATGGGGCGCGATTATCGGCGCGCAACGGCGCGGGTCAGGCGAATTGCAACTCGACGACCGTGCGGCCCGGTCGGCTTTCGATGGCCAGGCGCGCGCCGATGGCCAGCGCGCGCTGCTGCAAGGCGCGCGGCGGAAGGGTGGCGTCGAAGCCCACGCCGTTGTCGATGGCACGCAGCCGCACCCTGCCGCCGAGCACCTGTGCCTCGATGCGCAGCAGGCTCGCGCTGGCGTGCTGCATCACGTTGGAGATCACCTCGAACAGCAGAAACTGGAGTTGCCGCATCGCCGGCGCGTCAAGCTGCGCCACGCTCGGCAGTTCTTCCACCGCCCATTCGAGGTTGATCTCCGAGGCCCTCAGCCGGGGTGCCAGGCGATAGCGCAGCGCTGCCAGCAGGGCGCCGACATCGCCGGCCGGCAGATGGATCGAATCGATCGACAGCTTGAGCTGGTCCAGGGAGTCGCGCAGCGTGCGCAGCAAGGCCGTCCGGCTGGCCTGGCCCGACTGCAATTGGTGGATGGCGGCGCTGATGTGGGAACCCACGCCGTCGTGCATGTCGCGCAGGATCCGCTCGCGCTCGTGCGTGCGAGCCTGCTCCCGGCCCACTTCGGCCAGTCGCGCGTAGGTCACGGCCAGTTCCGCCTCGCGGTCCGCCACGCGGGCGGCCAGCGTGCCGAGCAGTTCGTGCGCCTGGGTGCTGGCGTGGCGGAAACGCCGGATCACGATGGCCAGCAGCGCGATGCCGAAGAACACGGAGGTGTAGCGCACCCAGGTGGTGTCGCCATAGTTGTCGCTCAACCGGATCACCAGCAGGTCGCGCAACGCCACCACCACGGTCAGCACGGCGGCGAGCGCCACCAGAACGCGCGACAGATTGGGCCGGCGCACCGCCGCCACTGCGAAACAGGCGATGTAGAGGCCGACGCCGACGAGTTCCATCGCCAGCCAGCCGGTCAGCCAGCGCGGGTCGGCCTGCGTCAGCGACACCCAGCAGCAGGCGATGGAGCCGACGAACATCGTGGCCATCGCCGCATACATCCAGCGCACGTGGCGGCTGCGATGCCAACCGGCGACGTGGTGGCAGAACAGCATGGCCGAGGCGGCCCACCCCGAGTAGCAGGCCGTCATCAGCATGCCCCAGGCGATCCAGGGCAACGGCGGGCTGACGATCGCGCCGTCGGCCACGCGCAAGGCCCAGCAGAACTCCGCCAGCGCGGCCCACAGGTACAGGCCCTCGCGGCGGCGGCCACCGGCCGCGTTCACGTCGAACTGCGTCAACCAGAGCGCGAATGCGATCGCGGCCACCACCGCACTGAAGCCGACCAGCAACACCGAGCCGGTGAAGCGGGCAGCGTAGCTCCGGCTGTACAGGCGCAACACCTCGTCTGACGGCCCGAGCGTCACGCGCGACAACCCGGCACGGCGCCCGGTGTCGGCGCGAATCCGGATTTCGATCAGGTTCTCGCCCGCGTGCAGCAGTTGCGCCGGGACGATCAGGTAGCGCGGCGATTTCGCATAGTCGGCGCCGTTCGGCTGCGCCATGTCGCCATGCACCCGCAGCAGTTCGCCATTGACGCGCAGCTCGAAAACGCTGCCGACGCGCGGGATGTAGACACCCCAGGGCACGTCGGGCCGGCCGGGCAGCCGGAAGGGAAGGTCGAACCGTGCCGTGCCGGGCTGGGCCGCCTGCTCGCGGTCCCAGTGATACGGCAGCACGAGAGGCGCTGTCCGGGTCTGGCCCGCGACGGTGCTGGTGACGGTGCCGGTGTCCAGGCTCAGCAGTTGCGCCGCCGCCGGCACCGCGGCGGCGAACCACCACAGGAGCCAGAGCGCGGCAGCCCGGCCCCACCGCCCCATCAGTCCGATCCCGGATGCCGCAGCAGGCCGAGTCGCATCGCCTCGAACACGGCTTCGTTCTTGGAATGCACCGCGAGCTTGCCGTACAGATGCTTGATGTGGGTCTGCACCGTGTGCACGCTCAAACCCTGCAAACGTGCGATTTCGGCGTAGGAGAAACCGCGGGCGATGAGGGTCAGAACCTCCTGTTCGCGCCGCGACAGCAACGCGCGCCCGGTGTCTGCCCTGTCGACCGGTTCGCCGGGCGCTGCAATGGCGGCCACTGCGGCGGGCTCCGTGCGGCCCGCGTTCTGAAGCAGGCGGTAGCGCGCCAGCACCCGGCGCGCGATCATCGGCGAAATCGGTGATGCGCCGTCCTTCATCTCCAGAATCGTCTGGGCAATGTCTTCCGGGGCGGCGTCCTTGTGGATGTAGCCCAGTGCACCGGCTTCGATGCTGGCGAGCACGCTGTCTTCGTCGCCGAACACCGAAATGACAAGAGGCTCACACTGGGGATACCGGGCCACGGCGGCGGCAATCACGTCCAGCCCGCTGCCGTCGGGCAGGCCGAGGTCGACCAGCAGCACGTCCGGCGCCAAGCCATCGCCGGACAGCCACGCGAGTGCTTCGCGCACCGTGCTGGCGGCGCCCAGCCATTTCAGCTGCGGGCTGCGGCGCACGCTGGCTTCGAAAAAGCTCCGCGTGTGCGCGTCGTCTTCCACCACCCACACGCCCCAGGGACGATGCGGAGACGACAGGGACGCGGGGATTGCGGGCATAGCTGTGAGCATAAGGCCGGCAACACTGGGGCAACATTCGTTAATACCATTTTCATGGGATGTCTGGATGATCGTGCGCCGCGACACTCGAGGGAATAATCCAAAAAAAGGCCGGCACCGCTTGCTTGCGCTGCGCACGCCGCCATCCGTCCAGCCCGCATGCAATCACTCCCGACCAGCCATCTTCTCTATTTGCACGGGTTTCGCTCGTCGCCCGCTTCGGCCAAGGCGCAATTGATGGCGCGCCGCGTGGCGGCGGCACATCCTGCGGTGCATTGGTGGTGTCCGCAGCTGCCGCCCTCTCCGCGGGAGGCGATCGACCTGGTCATGCGCGGCATCGCCAGCTGGCCGCGCAATTCGATGGCGGTGGTCGGCTCTTCGCTGGGCGGCTTCTATGCCACCTACGTGGCCGGCATGACGCGCTGCCCGGCCGTGCTGCTGAACCCGGCCGTGCATCCGGCGCGCGACCTGGCGCGTCACATCGGCAACCAGAGCCAGTGGCACGACCCGCAACAGCAGTTCTACTTTCGGTCCGAGTACATCGACGAACTTCGCACGCTCGAGGTCGGCGCCCTGCCGCGGCCGGAGCGCTGCATGGCCATCGTGGCGAAGGGCGACGAAGTGCTCGACTGGCGCGAGATGTCGGCGCGTTACCCCGGCAGCCGGGTCAAGCTGCTCGAAAAAGGCGATCACGCGCTGTCCGATTTCGAGCGGGCCCACCTGGACGAGGTGATCGCATTCCTCAGGCTGCTCTAGCAGCAGGCGCGCGCTGCCGGCCCGGGCCCCCGTGGGACAATCCGGTCCATGTTTGTATTGTTTGAAGAAGCCGGCAAATACCTCGGCGGGCGCGTGCTGTCGGAAGCCGAGGCCTCGGCCCAGGTCGAGCTCGAGACCGGCAAGCGCGTCAAGGTCAAGACCGGCAACATCGTGCTGCGTTTCGAAAAGCCCGGCCCCGCCGAGCTGATCGTCGAGGCACGCGCCGTCGCTGCCACGATCGACCTCGATCTCGCCTGGGAATTCGCGCCCGAGGGCGAGTTCGGCTTTGCCGAACTGGCGGCGGAATATTTCCAGGACAAGCCCACGCTCGCGCAGCAGGCCGCAGCACTGTTCGGCCTGTTCGAGGCGCCGCACTACTTCCGGCGCGCCGGCAAGGGCCGCTTCAAGAAGGCACCGGCCGAGATCGTGCAGCAGGCGCTGGCCGCCATCGAAAAAAAGAAGCTGGTGCAGGCGCAGATCGCTGAATGGGCGAGCGAACTGGTCGCCGGCACCTGCCCGGTGCCGGTGCGCGAGCAGCTCTACAAGATCCTGTTCAAGCCCGACAAGAACGCGCCGGAATACCGCGCCGTGGTCGAGGCCTCCCGCGCCTCGCAGCGCCCCCCGCTCGAGTTGCTGGAGAAGGCCGGCGCGATCGATTCGGCCTACCAGTTCCACTGGAAGCGCTTCCTGTTCGAGAACTTTCCGAAGGGCACGGCCTTTCCGCCGTTGCAGGCACCCGCCATCACCGACGACCTGCCACTGGCCGACGGCGTGCAGGCGTTCTCGATCGACGACTCGCAGACCACCGAGATCGACGACGCGCTGTCGGTGCAGGGCTTCGGCAGCGGCACGGTTACGGTTGGCATCCACATCGCCGCACCGGGCCTGGCGCTGGTGCCGGGCAGCGCGATCGACCAGGTCGCGCGCCAGCGCATGTCCACGGTCTACATGCCGGGCTACAAG
>SEGN01000209.1 GCA_004211245.1 Variovorax sp. | reverse complement strand
CTGCATGATGAGCGCCGCCAGCGGCAGGCTCACCAGCAACGCCACGGCGACAGGCATGTCGGAGTCGGCCGTCAAGGTCGGCATCCACCGGGGCCTCAAGGCACTCGCTGCGCGCATCTCCATGGGCAAGGGCACATCATGAAAACCGATGATCTGGTCGCCCTGCTGGCCGCCGATGCGACGCCCGTGCCGCGGCGTGCGGCCTCGCGCCGACTTGCCGTGGCGTTGCTGGTGAGCCTGCCGCTGGCGGCGCTCATCATGCAGCTCGAGTTCGGGGTTCGGCGCGACCTCGTTCAGGTCATGTTCTGGCCCATGTTCTGGGTGAAGGTGCTGGTGCCGTTCAGCATCGCCGTGGCCGGCTTCGTGGTGCTGCAGCGGCTCGCGCGGCCCGGCGTCGAGGTGCGCGCGGGCTGGCTCGGCCTGTTGTTGCCGGTGTTGCTGCTGTGGGGCCTGGCCGTCACGAGTTACCTGCTCGCGCCCGAAGCGCGCCGCGCCGACATGGTCTGGGGTCAGACCTGGCGCACCTGCGTGTTCAACATCGCGACGATTTCGATACCGATCTTCGTGGCCGCGATGCTGGCGCTGAAAGGGCTGGCGCCGACCCGTCCGGCGCTGGCCGGTGCCTGTGCCGGCGCGCTGGCAGGCGCCGCGGCGGCCGCGGTCTATGCGTTCCACTGCATCGAGCTGGCCGCGCCGTTCCTGGCGATCTGGTACGTCCTCGGGATGGCGCTGCCGATCATCGTCGGCGCGCTGCTCGGGCCGCGGCTGCTGCGCTGGTGAGTCGGGGCTAGCGCTTCTTCGATCCGAAAATCCCGCCCAGCACGCCGCGCAGGATCTCCTTGCCGACGCTGGTGCCCATGGTGCGCACGGCGGACTTGGCCATCGTCTGCACCAGGCCGTCGCGCTTGCCGCCGCGTGGGCCGGTGCTTCCGAACAGCATGTCGTTCAGGCCTCCCATCATGCCGCCCGAAGCAGCAGCCGGTGCCGCACCGGGCTTGCCGCCTGCCACCACCGGCGGTGCATCGGGCGCCGACTCGGCGCGGCCCTTGAGCTTTTCGTAGGCCGATTCGCGGTCGACCGTCTTTTCGTACACGCCGGCCACCAGCGAGTTGGCCATCAGCGCCTGGCGCTGTTGCGGCGTGATCGGCCCGAGCTGGCTGCCGGGCGGCAGCACGAACACGCGCTCGGTCACGCTCGGGCGGCCCTTGGCATCGAGCAGGCTCACCAAGGCCTCGCCCACGGCGAGTTCGGTGATGGCCGCCTCGATGTCGAGGCCCGGCTTCTGGCGCATGGTGGTGGCGGTGGCCTTCACGGCTTTCTGGTCGCGCGGCGTGAAGGCGCGCAGCGCATGCTGCACACGGTTGCCCAGCTGGGCCAGCACCGAATCGGGAATGTCGAGCGGGTTCTGCGTCACGAAGTACACGCCGACGCCCTTGGAGCGCACCAGCCGCACGACCAGCTCGATGCGCTCGACCAGGGCCTTGGGTGCCTCGTTGAACAGGAGGTGGGCCTCGTCGAAGAAGAAGACCAGCTTGGGCTGGTCCGGGTCGCCGATTTCGGGCAGCTGTTCGAACAGTTCCGACAGCAGCCACAGCAGGAAGGTCGCGTAGAGCCGCGGCGAGTTCATGAGCTTGTCGGCCGTGAGGATGTTGACCACGCCCTTGCCGCCCACGGTCTGCATGAAGTCGGCGATGTTGAGCATCGGCTCGCCGAAGAACTTGTCGCCGCCCTGCGTTTCGATCTGCAGCAGGCCGCGCTGGATCGCTCCCACGCTGGCGGCGCTGATGTTGCCGTACTGCGTGGTGAACTGGCTGCCGTTCTCGCCGACGTACTGCAGCATCGCGCGCAGATCCTTCAGGTCGAGCAGCAGCAGGCCGTTGTCGTCCGCGATCTTGAACACGATGTTCAGCACGCCGGCCTGCGTCTCGTTCAGGTCGAGCATGCGGCCCAGCAACAGCGGGCCCATGTCCGAGACAGTGGCGCGCACCGGGTGGCCCTGTTCGCCAAAGACGTCCCACAGCGTGACCGGGCAGGCCAGCGGGGCAGGGGCCTCGATGCCGCGTTCCTTGAGCACGGCGGCGAGCTTGTCGCCGATGCTGCCGGCCTGGCTGATCCCGGTGAGGTCGCCCTTCACGTCGGCCATGAAGACCGGCACCCCGATGCCCGAGAGCCTTTCGGCGAGGGTCTGCAGGCTCACTGTCTTGCCGGTACCGGTGGCGCCGGTGATCAGGCCGTGCCGGTTGGCCAGCGCCGGCAGGAGGAAGCATTCGGTGGTGTCGTGTCGTGCGATCAGCAGGGGGTCGGCCATGGGTCCTCCGGGGGCAATTCGATGCGGCAGTCTATCCAAGCCGCCCTCCTATAATTGCCGGCCCCCCGCGAAAAGTTCCCGAAATCGTTCCCCGGAGTTTGCCTTGTCATCGACCGCTTCGTCTTCCATGCCCGCCGCCGGCGATTCGTCCACGCAGACCCCGCTCGAAAGCGAACTGGCCGTGCTGCTGGTCGAATCGTTGAACCTCGAGATCGCACCCGGCGACATCGTGCCGACGGCACCGCTCTACGGTGAAGGCCTGGGCCTCGATTCGATCGACATCCTCGAAGTGGCCCTCGAGGTCTCGCGCAAGTACGGCTTCCAGCTGCGCTCCGACGACGAACGCAACCAGCAGATCTTCGAGTCGCTGCGCAGCCTCGCGACCCACGTCGAGCAGAACCGCGGCGCTGCCTGAGCCGCTCCCGCATGACGCGATGGCGCCTGGTCGTCCTGCTGCTCGGAGGCGCCGCCTATGCCGCGCTTTCGCACTGGATGATGTTGTTTCACGCGGCCGAGCCCTGGGCCGTGATCGTCCTGCTGGTGCCGCTCTGGTTCACCGCGCTCGGCCTGGCCGGCGCGCGCTTCGGCCGCTGGGCGCTGCTCATCGTCGCGCTGGCCGGCGCCGCGCTGTTCTGGCTGGTGCTGCGCGGCGAAGCGGGTGACCCGAACCGCCTTTACGTGCTGCAGCATGTCGGCATCAACGCCCTGTTGTGCGGCTGGTTCGGCGGCACCCTTCGCGGCGAAGGACTCTCGCTGATCGGCCAGTTCGCCGAGCGCGTGCACGTCATCGGTCCGGGCCAGCGCCGCTACACGCACCAGGTCACGCTGGCGTGGACGCTGTACTTCGCGCTGGTCGTGGTGTCGTCGATCGTGGTCTACCTCACACTGCCTTTCGCGGCCTGGTCGCTGCTGTCGAACGTGCTGACGCCGATCGGCGTGACGGCGCTTTTCGTCGGCGAGCATTTCCTGCGCTACCGCCTCCATCCCGAGTTCGAACGCGTGCGCATGATCGACGCGGTGCGCGCCTTCTCGGGCGCGCCGGTCGGCCGCGGCGCGCCGCGATGAGCGTCCGGTCCGCTGCAGCGCTTCTCCCGCTGCTGGGCGATCGCGACCTCGATGCGCCGCTGGCCTGGCGCCATGGCGCACCGATCTCTGCGCGGCAGTACCTGGCCGATGTGGCGCAGCTTTCCGCCGGACTCCCGGCGGCCGGCCCGGTGGTCAACCTGTGCGTTGACCGCTATGCCTTTTCGGTCGGTCTGGGTGCCGCGCTGGTGCGCGGCCTGCCCAGCCTTTTGCCCCCCGACGCCCGGCAGGACACGCTGGCCCGTCTGCGCGAGGGCCACCCCGATGTGTTCGCCGTGGCAGACGACCGGCAGTTGCAGGCACACGGCATCCCGGTGGTCTGGATCGACCCGCGCGAGCATGCGCCTGTGGCCGCAGGCGTGCCGGAAATGCCGCTCGTGAACGCCGAGGCCCATGCCGTGAGCCTGCTGACTTCGGGCTCGACCGGCTTGCCGCAGCCGCATGCCAAAAGCTGGCGCACGCTGGTGGGCGATGTGGCGGCCGCGGTGCCGCGACTGGCCGGATTGCTCGACTTGCCGTCGCTGGCCGGCCTGAACCTGGTCACCACGGTGCCGGTGCAACACAGCTACGGCCTCGAGTCCTCGGCGTTGCTGGGGTTGCTGGGCGGCGCTGCGTTCGACAGCGGGCGGCCGTTCTTTCCGGCCGATGTGGCGGCGGCGCTCGCTGGGATGCCGCGGCCACGGGCGCTGGTCACCACGCCCTTTCATCTGAAGAACCTGCTGCTCGCCGGCATCGAACTGCCGCCCGTCGACCTGATCCTTTCCGCCACCGCGCCGCTGTCGCCGCAACTCGCCGCACAGGCCGAGCAGGCGCTGAGCGCCGTGCTGATCGAGATCTACGGCAGCACCGAATCGGGCCAGGTCGCGACGCGTCGCACCACCGCAAGCGAGATCTGGCACACCTTCGGCGCGATCCAGGTGCGGGCCGAACAGGACGAGGCGGGCGGAGAGCGCTACGTCTTCAGCGGCGACTTCGTGCCCCAGCCGACGCCGATGGCCGACGTGCTCGAACTGGTCGACGCGCAGCGCTTCCGGCTGTTCGGGCGGGCCAACGACCTGATTCACGTGGCCGGCCGGCGCAGCTCGCTCGGGCACCTCAACTACCACCTGAACAGCATTCCGGGGGTCCTCGATGGCGCCTTCTGGCTGCCCGACGACGTTGCCGACGGCGTGGTGCGCCCCGTCGCCTTCGTCGTGGCACCTTCGCTTGGCGCGGCCCACATCATTGCCGCGCTGCGTCGAAGGCTGGAGCCGGTGTTCGTGCCGCGCCGCGTGGTGTCGGTCACCGCCTTGCCGCGCGAGGGCACCGGCAAGCTCACGGTGCGTGCATTGCGCGAGTTCGCGCTGGCGCAGCTGGCGGGCGACGGCACGGCAGTGCAGGTCACGCGCGATGTGCCGAGCGACCATCCGGCCTTTGCCGGTCACTTTCCCGGACAGCCGCTGCTGCCCGGTGCATTGCTGTTGTCCGAAGTGCTCGAAGCCGTCCAAAGCGTGCCGGCACTGATCGCGCGGCTGGGTGCCAGCCCGACGCTGGCGGCCGCCAAATTCCTGGCGCCGGTGCGTCCGGGCAGCACGTTGCGGATTGCCCTGCAGCCGGAACCCGGCTCGTCGCGCGGGGTGCGCTTCGAGGTGGAATGCGGCGGTGAAGTCGCGGTCACCGGCCGTTGGACGGCCGCTGCGGAGCAGGGCGCATGAAGCCGGACCCGCTCGAGGCCCGCGCGCTCGACACGGCCGCCGCGAAGCAGCAGGCCGACTGGTCGCGCACGCCCGAGCGCAGCAACATGGCGGCGCTGCGCGTGATCTGCTGGATCGCTATCTTCTGCGGCCGGCGCGCGGCGCGGCTGATCCTGCACCCGGTCTGCCTCTACTTCCTGCTGTTCTCGCCCGGTCCGCAGCGCAACATCAAGCGCTACCTGCTTCGCGCGGTCGGCCCCAAGGCGGGCTGGGGCGACGGTTACCGGCTGCTGCACGCGTTTGCGTCGACCGTGCTCGACCGCATCTATTTCCTGCGCGGGCGGCTCGACCTGTTCGACGTGCGTGTGACCGGCACCGAGCCGGT
>SEGN01000671.1 GCA_004211245.1 Variovorax sp. | reverse complement strand
TGCTCGGCGCGCGCTCCGGTTGCGGCGCCCCCGCGAAGCTGTCGGCCGACAGCTGGCTGGCGCGCGCCGTCATCGCCGCAGAAGACCAGCGCTTTTTCCAGCATCCGGGCTATGACCTCGCCGAGCTCGGCGCCGCCCTCTCTGCCAACCGGCGGGCCGGCCAGGTCGAGCGCGGCGGCAGCACGCTCACCCAGCAGCTCGCCAAGCTGCTGGTGACCGGCAGCGAACGCAGCGGCGAACGCAAGCTGCGCGAGCTGCTCTACGCCGTCGAGATGGAACAGACGCTGGGCAAGGCGCGCATCCTGCAGCTGTACCTTGACAATGCGCCGTGGGGCGGCGAGACCTGCGGCGCCGAGGCCGCAGCCCGGCTCTACTTCAAGCGCAGCGCTGCACGACTCGAACCCGCGCAGGCCGTGTGGCTCGCCGCAATACTGCACAACCCCGGCGCAGAGATCGCGCAATGGCAGCGCAGCGGCAACATCGATGCGGCGCGGGCGAAGTGGGTGGCCGAAGGGATCAGGCCGATCCTGCGTGGGCAGCGGGAGTCGCTGCTGAGGGCGGTGGCGAATGCGCGGTTTGCGGCGCCGGCTGATGCTGTTCCACGATGACTCGCGAGCGATGCTGATCGTTCTTGGCGGCCTGCCAGGTACCGGCAAAACGACCATTGCACGCGAGGTCGTTGCCCGATCCCCTTCTGTCTATCTGCGCATCGACGCCATCGAGCAGGCGCTCATGCAAACGCGCACCGTCAATGAGGTCGGATCCTCCGGCTACGTCATTGCGTACGAGCTTGCCAGATCCAATCTCGCACTCGGCATGCGAGTGATCGCTGATTGCGTCAACCCGCTCCCGGTCACTCGCGCAGCATGGCGGGCCGTGGCAGCCAGCACCTCCTCGGACATCCTCGAGGTTGAAGTTGTGTGCTCCGATTCGACCGAACACCGCCGACGCGTCGAAGGCCGGGAAGCCGACATTCCAGGTTTTGCGCTGCCGACCTGGCAAGCCGTCGTTCACCATGACTACGAGGCCTGGACAAGCCCACGGCTGGTGATCGATTCCGCGACCTGCAACCCGGGCGCGGCAGCGATGTTGATTCTGAACGGCGCACCCCTCACATCCCCG
>SEGN01000208.1 GCA_004211245.1 Variovorax sp. | reverse complement strand
AGTGCCGCTGGCGAACCAGGCCGAAGTTTTGCGCGCGCGAGGGGCCAGCGTGATGCTGCTTTGTGCAAGCGCCGACATTGATCGGGCCAGGTCGACCGACTGCAGTCAGTCTGAAGCGGACAGCAAAGCGGGGAACGCGACGAACATGCGTTAGATACGGATCCGGCTCGAAGCTTGCAAGCACTGCCGAGACGCGCCGGCGAACCAGGCAAGGGTGATGAATACTCGCATGGCCGTTCAAGCATCGATCGCGTGCGGCCCTGCCAGAAACCTCTCGGCCGGCGTCGGCACCAGCAGCCCCTTCGCATCGTCGAGCGTGCCTTGGAGCCACCGGTCGACATGTTCCCGTTCGATCAGCACCAGGCTGCGCTTGTCCTGCTTCTCAGGCGGTAACGGCATTTTGGTCGCTGGATCCACCTCGGGCTTGTGCATGCGGCTCATCAGCGGATGCGCGTTCGCGTTGAGGGTGAGCATCGTGTAACTGTCCACAGTCTCGCCCGTCTCCGGGTCAATCCACCGGCTCCACAGACCTGCCACTCCCCACGGCGCACCGTCGGCCCGGCGGAATTGCCACCAGACGTTCTTGCCGGTCTCCCAGTTCGGCTCGTCGAAGCTCGAGGCCGGCACGATGCAGCGCTGCCCGGCACGCCAGGCGCCGCTGAACGTGGGCCGGCTGTTGACTGATTCGATGCGCGCATTGACCGTGCTGAGCCTCTTGGGCTTTTCGCCCGGACCGCGCGGCCGGGTCATCGGGATGCGTGTATTGCTCTCGGGCGGAATCATTCCCCACTGGCCCCATGCCAGCTCGCGCGAGCCGTCGTCGGCAGCGTTGCGCAGGAACGGCCCAGTCGCCAGCGGAAAGAGGCTACGCGGGCTCGGGAAAGGGTTGTTGGGGGGTCCGTCGCCAACTCCTCCAGTACGTCCGGATCGACCGTGCGCCAGTGCTGCTGCAGCCGGTGCGCACAGGCCGCGATCCAGATTTCAGCGGTGGTGTCGTTCATGGCGTCATCCTAGCTATATACTGGATGCATGTACAGTATTCCGCCTTTTGCCGCCGAGGTCGCAGTGGAGCCTGTGGTGCTCCCGTTGCCTGTGGTCGAAGGCAAGCTGCGCGCCGGATTTCCATCTCCTGCAGACGACTTCGCCATTCGGCGCCAAGACCTCAACGACCTGCTGATCACCCATCCGCTGGCCACCTTCTACTGGCAGGTCAGCGGCCAGTCGATGGTCGAAGCCGGCATCGGCGACGGCGACCTGCTGGTGGTGAATCGGGCCATCACCCCGATGCACCGTCACATCGTCGTGGCCCAGGTCGATGGCGACTTCACAGTCAAGTACCTGTACAAGCGCAGCGGCCGCATCAAGCTCACCACAGCCAATCCCACTTTCCCCGAGATCACCTTCAAGGAAGGCCAACAGCTGACATCTGCGGCGTCGTCACCGCCGCCATCAAGCGGTTCGTGAAATAGCAGGTCCACGGATACGCCATGTACGTGCTGATCGACGGCAACAACTTCTATGTGAGCTGCGAGCGCGTGTTTCGCCCAAGCCTGCAGGGCCGACCGGTCATCGTCCTGAGCAACAACGATGGTTGCGCCATCGCCCGCAGCAATGAAGCCAAGGCACTCGGCATTGCGATGGGGGCGCCCTGGTTCCAGATCCGCCAGTCCTTGCCCGACGCGGGGGTGGTCGCCCTGAGTGCCAACTTCACGCTCTACGGCGACATGAGCAACCGGATGATGGCGATCGCCGCCGGTCTCGGGCCGGGCCAGGAGATCTACAGCATCGATGAATCCTTCATCGACATGAGCACCATGCGCGGTGATCTGGTGGCACGCAGCCACCGGGTGCGCGAGCGCATCCTGCAGTGGACCGGCATCCCCACGGGCATCGGCATCGGCGCCACCAAGACCCTCGCCAAGCTGGCCAACCACGTGGCCAAGACCGCCGACCGCAAGCCCGGCAGCTACCCGATTGAGTTTGCCCGCGTGTGCAACCTCAGCGCACTCCCGCCCAGCGATCTGGAGGCCGTGTTTGCTGCCACGGCGCTGGGCGAGGTCTGGGGCATTGGAAGACGCATCGGTGCGCAGTTGCAGGAAGCCGGGCTCAAGAGCGTGCTGGATGTTGTGCGGCTCGATCCGGCCATGGTGCGAGGGCGCTGGTCGGTGGTACTGGAGCGCACGGTGCGAGAACTGCAGGGCCAGCAGTGCGTCGGCTTCGAGGACGAAGCACCGGCCAAGAAGGAAATCGCCAGCACTCGAAGCTTCGGGCAGCCGGTGACCCAGCTGGCCGACCTCATCGAAGCGGTCAGCCAGTTCGCCAGCCGCGCTGCGGAGAAGCTGCGTAAGCAAGACAGCCGTGCCGGCCAGGTGCTGTGCTTCATCCGCACCAGTCCCTTCCGGCGCGACGACAAGCAGTATTCGCGCTCAGTGACTGTTCCGCTGCGAAGACCAACTTCTGATACGGCGGCCTTGGTACAGGCGGCGGTTCACGGGGCCAAGGCCATCTTCAGGCCCGGCTTCAACTACGCCAAGGCCGGCGTGATGCTGCTCGACCTGCAGGATGCCTCGGTGGAGCAGCACGAGCTGGCACTCGATGAAGGGCCACCGGATCGCAGTGCGCTCATGGAGACGATGGACCGGCTCAACGAACGGTATGGGCGGGGATCGATTGCACTGGCTAGCACGGGGAAATCGAACGGGCAGCGGACCTGGACGATGAAGCAGTCGTTGAAGACGCCGGAGTACACGACGCGGTGGGCGGATGTGCCGAGGGTGTTGGCTTAAGTTCGGATTCGCGGTGAAGCAAAGGACCGCTTCGCAGCGATTGCTGTCAGCCGATGGTCCTGCATCAGTGCACGCTCGCGGCCGCACTTCGGACATTCAGCTGGCGCCGACTAGTCTGCCGCGCCTTACGTCGCTGGCATCAGCTGCCTCACGACAGTGGGGCAGGAAGTTCTCTGAACCTTCTATCGCCCGTTAACGGCAACGTGACGAGATGTATCTATGATGGGGAGACGAGCGCGAAAAGACATTTCATGCTGTCTTGGGAGCGCATCGACGGCAGTAGCCCAGTGCATAAGTGATGTTCTAGAGGACCTTGCTCGGTGAAGATCAGAAAAATAGAAATTAAGAACTTTCGAGGCGTGAAAGAGCTTGACTGGAGCCTTCCCAGCGCAGACATCTTTTGCCTGATTGGAAAAGGGGACTCTTCTAAATCCACCATCCTTGAGGCCATCAGGTATGCCTTCTACCCCCAGTGGAACCTGACCCTAGGCGACGCGGATTTCTACCAGTGCAAGGTAGCCGACTCCATCGTCATAGAAATCACTATTGGAGCATTGACCGAAGCCTTCTGCGCCTTGGACAAGTACGGCCAGTACCTCCGTGGCTGGAATACTGCCGCCCTTACGCTGACTGACGAACCTGAAGATCACCTTGAGAGTGTCCTGACGGTGCGGCTGAAGGTTGACAAAGACCTTGAGCCCAAGTGGATGGTTGTTTGTGATCGCCATCCTGGCGGTGTTCCGTTCAAGCAAGGCGATAGAAACAAGGTCAGTGTCGGCCTCATCGGTGCCTACAGCGAGAAACAGCTTTCATGGGCTACAGGCACGGCGTTGGCGAAGCTCACTGAGGCCCAGAGCCTGAACGATCTGCTGGCAACGGCCTCTCGCACGGCCAGAGCCTCTTTGGATGCGGACCGGCCTGTCACCCTCAAGAATTTCGATGCAGCGGCTGAGAAGTCTCAAGACATCGCGAAGCTGTTAGGTGTGCCGGTATCAGACGCTTACAAGGCTCACCTTGACCTGGCTTCCATCAACCTAAAAGTGGGTGGGTTGGCCCTCCATGACGGTGACATTCCTCTTCGTCAGCTAGGTCTTGGATCGCGGCGAATGCTGCTGTGTGGCATTCAGAAGATGGGTTTGGAAGAAGGCCACATCACATTGTTTGACGAGGTGGAGTTCGGCTTGGAGCCGCATCGAATCACCCGCCTGATCAAGCACGTCCGTGAGGACCAGAGAGGTCAATACTTCCTAACCACGCACTCACCAACGGTCCTGCGGGAACTCACCGTAAAAGAGCTGTACGTCGTGCACAGTACGGGAGGGGTCGTGCAGATCACTTCCGCAGCCAAGGACGGTCTAGAACAGCTTGAGGTGCAGGGAAAGATTCGATCCAGCACCGAAGCGTTCTTGGCGAAGAAGGTTGTGGTCTGTGAGGGCGCTACCGAAGTTGGGTTCGTGCGAGGTTTTGACGATCACCAAGTCGGCAAAGGAAAGGATCCATTTTCTTATCACGGCGTTGCCCTTTTGGACGCGAGGGGGGCCAGCAAGATCAAGGATTTAGCGAAGGCGTTCAAGTCGCTCGGATACGACGTTTCAGTGCTTGCGGATGCAGACGCTGAAGATCAGTTTTCAACCGCTGATGAAGCGGAACTCGCGAAGGTTGGTATCCCCGTGCATGTGTGGAGCGACAAGTACTCCCTGGAGGAGCGAGCATTCCAAGATCTGCCTTGGGTGAGCGTCGTGGGCAGCTTGAAGCTTGCGCAGAATGAGCTGAGTTACCCGGTTTGTGACCAAGTGCGCTCCAGAGTTCAGGAAGCACTTGATCCAGACCTTGAGAAGTGGCCTGAGAGTCCAAAGCTGCGAACCGCTATTGGGTCCGCCGCGAAGAAGGCCGGTTGGTTCAAGGACACCACGCGGGGCGATCAGTGGTTCAAGGTCGTGAGCCCTGCGTTTAACGACGCCGCTTTTCTAAAGAAGAATTTGGCCGTCGAACTGGAGGCGCTTTGGACTTGGGCTGCGCATGTCTGAGGAACTGGCTCTCAAGCTCAGCGACTTCACTACCAAGGGGTATGTGATAGCGCCTGCCGGCTACGGCAAGACGCATCTCATCGCCATGGCAGTGAAAGCCGCTACCAAACGGCAGCTAATCTTGACCCACACCTTCGCGGGTGTGAACTCAATCAAGACCAAGATGAATGTTCTTGGTGTGCCTGCTTCCAAGTACCAGATCGACACGATTGCGAGCTGGTCACTTCGGCTTTGTCTTGCCTACCCGAAGACTTCTGGGTGGAAGGCGGAGCACCCAACCAGCAAGCAGTGGAACAAGCTCTACGAGTGCTGTTCTGAGTTGCTGGGTAAGCAGTTCGTTCGCCGCGTTGTCGCTGCCACCTATGGCGGTGTCTATGTAGACGAGTACCAGGACTGCTCCGATCTGCAACACTCCCTTGTCTGTGCTTTCGCTGAACTCATGCCGTGCCGAATTCTGGGCGATCCTATGCAGGCCATCTTTGACTTTGGGGGTGACGAAGGCAAGCCTGTCGATTGGGCCGTGAGTGTCTACCCGACCTTTATGTGCCTCGGTCAGCTAGAGACGCCATGGCGCTGGAAAACCGCCGGCGATCCTAACCTTGGAGCTTGGCTCAAGAACGCAAGGGAGACTTTAGAACAGGGTCAAAAGATCGATCTTCTGAACGCCTTGCCTGCATGTGTAAAACGTGCTCACACGACCCCTGAATTCTTGTCGGCAAAGCAGTATTCCTCGCTCATTGGTTTGCTTGCGCATAACGAGAGTGTGATTGCTCTTCATGGCGGCGATCAGCAGTCCAAGAACAAGACCCATCTCTTGGCAAAAACCATGGGTGGGCGGTTCTCTTCCATCGAAGAGGTTGAAGGCAAAGACCTTCATTCGTTCATCAAGAAACTTGTTGCAGCTAAGACAACGCAACTGGGCTTTCTGCTGGTGCTGGAGTTTGCCAAGAAGTGCTTCACTGGCGTAGGCGACATCTTGACCGCTGGCACGAAGAGAGGCGAGGTCGCGAAGCAGCGCAAAGGGACCAAGTACCCTTTGGTCATGCATGCCGCGAATGCTTACCTAAAGGAGCCGACCAGTGCTCAACTCAAAGCCTTCTTCTTGGCCTTGAAGGCCAACCCTGAAACGTCTGCCTATCGTCGCGATCTGCTGTATCGATTCCTCAACGTGCTGAAGATTCACGTTGACGGTGGAGGGGCGACGCTGACAGAAGCAGGAAACTTATATCAACGCGACTTGAGGCACACGGGGAGGCCGATCAGCCACCGAAAGCTCATCGGCACAACGCTGCTGGTGAAGGGGCTGGAGTACGACCATGCGGTCATCCTCGATGCAGATACTCTGGACGCGAAGGATCTGTATGTAGCAATGACCCGTGGCGCCAAAACCCTGACCATAGTTGGCGAGCAGCGGCACCTGCCGGCAATGTAACGACTTCATCAAGAAGCTCTTGCTGGTTCTGCTTCAGGTCGTCCGTCCCTCTACATTGAGCGAGTTGCCATGGCAATGCCCTAGGCCGTCCACCGCAGCCTGGAAGATGATGAACGTGGTCTAG
>SEGN01000014.1 GCA_004211245.1 Variovorax sp. | reverse complement strand
AGGGTCGCTTCGGTCAGGGCCAGCTGGTCACGCATCGCGAGGCCGGCCCGCACCAGCTCGGCATAGGCCGCTTCCCGGGCAAAAGGGGTGTTGCCGAGCGACCAGTACAACGAATGCGGCGTGACCAGCCGATCGGCTCTCAGGCCGATGTAGTGATGGTGGCTCGACCAGGGATGGTCGCGCGGCTCGCTCACGATACCGGCGCGTACCGGATTGAGATCGATGTAGGCCATGCAGGCGAGCAGGTATCGATCGGTCTGGATCAGCGTTGCCCGATAGCGCCCTTCCCACAAGGTGCCGGTCCGCCCATGACGGTCGTTGAACCAGCGCACATAGCTGCGCCCGACCGCCTGCATGAACTTGGGCAGGCCTTCATCGGTGGCCGGCGTGGCCAGCAAATGGAAATGGTTGCCCATCAGCACATACGCATGCAGCGCCACACCGAAGCGTGGCGCATATTCGCCCAGCAAGGCCAGCATGCGCTCGTGGTCGGTGCTGTCCAGGAAGATCGGCTGCCGGTTGTTGCCGCGCTGGATCACATGGTGCGGTTGATCGGCAAGCGTGAGGCGCGGCAAACGGGCCATGGCGGACCAGAAGCTTCAGGCCGGCAGGCGGAAGCGCGTCTCGAGCAGCGCATCGAGCCCGAACTGTGCCAGCAGCTCGCACAACCGCCGGGCCGCGCCGCCGTTGCGCTGGCCGGTGCGGCGGGCAATGATGAGTTCGTTCTTCATGCTGTGTTCCCAGCCCACCAATTCGGTCACCGTGACCTGGTAGCCATGCGCTTCGAGCAACAGGCAGCGCAGCACGTTGGTGAGCTGGCTGCCGATCTCGCGCGTGTGCAGCGGGTGGCGCCACAGCTCGGCCAGCGGCGTGCGCGCGAGGGCCAGCGCCTTGGTTTCGCGCAGGCACGCGGCCACTTCGGCCTGGCAGCAAGGCACCAGCACCATGAACTTCGCCTCCTTGGCGAGACCGAACGCGATCGCGTCGTCGGTGGCGGTGTCGCAGGCGTGCAGCGCGGTGACCATGTCGATCTGTGCCGGGAGCTCGGGCGAAGTCGCGGACTCCGCCACCGTCAGGTTGAGGAAGCCCATGCGCTCAAAGCCGAGGCGCGCCGCCAGCGCCGCCGATCGAGCGACGAGTTCAGGCCGCGTTTCGATGCCGTACACATGGCCGCCGCCCAGTGCCTTGAAGAACAGGTCATAGACGATGAAGCCCAGGTAGGACTTGCCCGCCCCGTGGTCGGCCAGCGTGGCGTGGGCACCCTCGCCGGGCATTTCGCGCAGCAGCTTTTCGATGAACTGGGACAGGTGGTAGACCTGTTTGAGCTTGCGGCGCGAATCCTGGTTGAGCCGGCCCTCGCGCGTGAGGATGTGCAGCTCCTTGAGCAGCTCGATCGATTGGCCGGGGCGAATCGCTTCAGCGAGCTCGGCCTCGGCCTTTGCTGCCTTGGACGGCTTGAGCATCGTCTTCATGACCGCGCGGCGCCGGGCCCGACGTCGAGGGCCGCCCACCCTGCGGCGCCGAGTGTCTCCAGCGTCTCGATGTTGCGCTCGAAGATCGCCTCCGCCTCGGGGAACGCCTCGACCGCCCGGCTGACGCTGTCTTCGCGCAACAGGTGCAGCGTCGGGTAGGGCGCACGATTGGTGGCATTGCCGATATCGGAGGGCTCCGTGCCGCCGAACTGAAACCGCGGGTGGAAGCTGGCCAGCTGCAGCACGCCCTCGAAGCCGGCGCGTGCGAGCCTGCGCTCGGCGCGCGCCGTGGCGTCATTGAAATCAAGGAAATCGGACAAGGTGTTGGGTGCGATCAAAAGCGTAGTGTCGCGCACCGACGCATCGCATGCAGCCAGCGCCCGCGCCTCGGCCAGCAGCATGTCGATCAGCGCGTCTTCGTGGGACGACGGATACACCGCCCAGTGAATCTGCGCCTTGACGTGGACAGCCTTGGCGAAAGGGCAAAGGTTGAGCCCAATGACCGCTTGCTCCACCCAGCGGCGCGTGTCGGCGATGGCCTGCCCGGCGAGCACTGGCGTCGTCATGCGGCATGGCGCCGGGGTGCGGCAGCGGGCAGGCGAGCGGCGAGCGCCATGCCGAACAGCGAACATGTGAGCGTCACCATCCAGGTCCATTGCCAGCCGCCAAGGCGATGCGCGATCCATGCCACCAGGGGCGGCGCCACGAACTGCCCGAGCGCAGACGCCTGCTGCATCATGCCGACCGTCGTCGAGACGGTCGACGCGCCCGGTGCGAGCCGCACCGCAAGCATGAAAAGCGTGGCCGGGACCATGCCGCCCGCAAGCGAAAACAGGCACACCGCCAGATAGCGCAGCGAGGGCGGCAGTGTCAGGATGTCCGTTCCGGCCCCCCACTGCGCGAAAGCCGCAAGGCTGCCGAGCGCCATCGCACCGAAGCCCCAGCCGAGCAGGCGCGCGGGCGCTGCGCCACGTTGCAGCCAGCGCCCCCCGACGACGTTGCCGACGATGTTCATCGCGGCCGCAAGGGCCGTGAGCACGGCGCTCCAGGTCGATGGCACACCCGCCGCGGCATAGATCGCCGGCAGAAAGCCGATCACCGCCATCCACTGCGACGAGTAGGCCGCGAAGGCCAGCGAGACGGACCACGGACCCGGCGCACCGAGCGTGGCGCGCATCCGCTCGGCCCAGCCGGTGTTGGCCGCCGCGGAAGCGCGCGACGAATCGGCCGGCACTGCGGCCACCACCCACAACCCTGCGGCAGCGGACACCAGCGACAGCGCCCACCACCAGCCTGGCCACCCGCCCCAGGCGATCAGCGCAGGCCCGCTCAGCAGCGCGAGTGCCACGCCGAGCGGCATGTAGGCGCCCCAGAGACCAAGGGCGGCCTTCTCGGCACCGGGCGGCGCCAGCGCGCGGATCAGCCCCGGAGCGGGCATGACCGTCAGCAGGAAGCCGACCCCTTCGAGCGCACGCAGCGCCAGCATGGCCGGCACGACATGGGCGGGCGCCAGGTGCGCTGCAAAGCCGCCCAGCCCACTGGCCACCGTGACGAAGGCCAGCCCCGCGAGCATGCTGCGGCGCAACCCGATCGTGTCGGCGGCCAGGCCGACCACGAGCCCGAGCGTCATGCCGGCCAATTGCACCAGCGACAGCATGAAGCCGGCCTCCACCAGCGTCAGCCCGAGAGCGGCCTGCAAGGCCGGCACTGCGGGCGGCAACTTCCCGAGATGCAGGGCAACGCTGACGCCGGCCGCGACCACCGCCAACGCCGCCAGGGGGATGCGAGGCCTGACCGACGACACGTCAGATCACCCAGCGGCGCCCGGTGAGGCGCTCGTGCTCACGCATGGCGAAGCGATCGGTCATGCCGGCAATGTAGTCGGCCACCGCACGCTCCCGGTCGGCGCGATCGGCGAACGAATCGGCCATCTCCATCGGCGCGTCGAGATACGCCGCGAACAGCTCCTTGACCACCTGCTGCGCCTGCTCGGTGGTCTGCATGACCTGCGGATGCCGATAGAGATTGCGGAACAGGAACTGCTTCAACCGGGTCGAGTCGCTGCGCATCTGCGTGCTGAACAACACCATGGGGCCGGCGCGCCGTGCAGCATCGGCATCGGCCGGGGCCGCCGCATCGAGCGCGGCGCGCGTCGCGTCGATCACGTCGTACACCTGCGCACTGAGCATGCGACGGATGGCCTCGTACAGCACGCGGCGGCCTTGCAACTGCGGATGCTCGGTCAGCGTCTCGAGTCGGAACCTTTCGAACAGACCGACTTCCGCCAGATCCTCGATGCGAATCAGGCCGGAGCGGACACCGTCGTCGATGTCATGCGCGTTGTAGGCGATCTCGTCAGCGAGGTTGCACAGTTGCGCTTCGAGCGACGGTTGAACACGGTCCAGGAAACGCCGGGCCACCCCGTTCGGCTCGAGCGCCTCGAGGCGCTCGGCGTTCGCACGCGAGCAGTGCTTGAGCACGCCCTCGCGCGTCTCGAAGCTCAGATTGAGGCCGTCATACTGCGGATAGCGATGCTCCAGCGCGTCGATCACGCGCAGGCTCTGCAGGTTGTGTTCGAAGCCGCCGTGCGCCGTCATGCACGCATCGAGCGCATCCTGGCCCGCATGGCCGAACGGCGTGTGGCCGAGATCGTGCGCCAGCGCGACGGCCTCCACGAGGTCTTCGTTGAGCAGCAGCGCCCGCGCGATCGAGCGGCCAAGCTGTGCGACCTCGAGGGAATGCGTCAGGCGGGTGCGGAACAGGTCGCCCTCGTGGTTCAGGAACACCTGGGTCTTGTAGACCAGCCGGCGAAACGCGGTCGAATGAACGATCCGGTCGCGGTCGCGCTGGAACGCATTTCGCGTGGGGGCCGGGGGTTCCGGATGGCGACGGCCGCGCGACTGCCCCGGGTCGCACGCGTAGCAGGCAAGGAGCGTCATCTGCGCTCGCAACGACAGCGCATCAGGTCACGCAGCATTGCGCCAACACCTCGCGCACCAGGGCATCCGGCGCGGCGCGCACGACCGCCGAGCCCGGCCGGTCGAGCAGAACGAAGCGGATCTCGCCCCCTTCGGACTTCTTGTCGACGCGCATCAGCGACACGTAGCGCTCGGCACCGAGCGCCGGCCCCTGGACCGGCAACCCGGCGCGTTCGATCAGCGCCGTCAAGCGCGCCACGAAAGCGGCATCCACGCCGCCGAGGCGCTGCGACAGATGCGCCGCCATCACCATGCCGCAACCCACCGCCTCGCCATGCAACCATTCGCCATAGCCCAAACCTGACTCGATCGCGTGCCCGAAGGTGTGGCCGAAATTGAGGATCGCGCGCAGGCCTGTCTCCCGTTCATCCAGGCCCACCACTTCGGCCTTGATTTCACAGCTGCGCCTGACGGCATACGCCAGTGCCGGCGCGTCGCGGCCCACCAGGTCCTCAACATGCGCTTCGATCCAGTCGAAGAACGCCATGTCGTAGATCGGACCGTACTTGATGATTTCGGCCAGTCCGGCGCTCATCTCTCGCGCGGGCAGCGTCGCCAGCGTGCCGAGGTCGCACACCACCAACTGTGGCTGGTAGAACGCGCCGACCATGTTCTTGCCGAGCGGATGGTTGATGGCGGTCTTGCCGCCCACCGACGAATCGACCTGCGCGAGCAGCGTCGTCGGGACCTGAACGAACGGCACGCCGCGCATGTAACTGGCCGCGGCGAAGCCGGTCATGTCGCCGACCACGCCGCCGCCCAGAGCGAACAACACCGTCTTTCGGTCGCAGCCGTGACGCAACAACGCATCGAAGATCAGATTGAGCGTGGCCCAGTCCTTGTGCGCCTCCCCATCAGGCAATTCGAGCAGGTGTACCGTGCCGAAACGGCGCTGCAGCACAGCGCGCAGGCGTGCGGCATACAAGGGCGCGACCGTTGTGTTGCTGACGATCAGCGCGCTGGCCCCCGGGGGCAAGTGCTCGTACAGGCTGTTGTCGTCGAGCAGGCCCTCGCCGATGACGATGGGATAGCTGCGGTCGCCGAGTTCGATCTGGACACATTCCCGGGAGGCGTTCAAAAGCATGTCGCCGAGTTTAGGCGTTGCCCGCACCGACTTCAGGAGGGTCGATCGGGAAGCGGCGGCGGGACGACGATGCCGGCCAGTTCGAGCTGCATCACGATCATGTTGACCAGCATCGCAACCGACGGACGCCCCGTCTCCACCACGTCGTGCGCGGTCTGGCGGTAAAGGGGGTCCCGCACCGCATGCAACTCGCGCAGGCGCCCGAGCGGGTCGGCCACCTGAAGCAACGGGCGCTTGACGTCGTGACGCAGGCGGCGAAAAAGGTCTTCGGGCGTGGAGCGCAGGTAGATGACGTGGAAGTGGTCGCGCAGCAGGGTGCGATTGGCCTCGCGCAGCACCGAACCGCCACCCGTCGCAACCACGCCATCGGCGTTCGTGGCCAGATCCGCGATCACGGCCTGTTCCATGTCCCGGAAACGCGTCTCGCCCTCGCGCTCGAAGAACTCGCGGATCGAGCAGCCGATGCGCTGCTCGACGACCTGGTCGCTGTCGATGAAGGGAAGTTGCAGGCGCTGCCCCAAGCGCCGGCCCACAGCAGATTTTCCGGCGCCGGGCAAGCCGACGAGCGCGACCGCCATGCGGTTCAGCAGACGCCGCGCATCAACGCGCGGCGTTGCGGTCGGTGATCATTTTCGGGGTGATGAAGACGAGCATTTCGGTCTTGTTGTAGGTGCGATTGCGTGTACGGAACAGGGCGCCCACATACGGCACCTCGCCGAGCACCGGCACACGCGATTCGTCATTCTGTTCGGTGAGCTCGAAGATACCACCAATGACCACCGTGCCGCCGTTCTCCACCAGCACCTCGGTCTGCACGTGCTTGGTGTTGATCGCAAAGCCGGCCGTGGTTGCCTGCCCGACCGTGTCCTTGTTGACGTCGAGCGTCAGAATGATGTTGCCTTCAGGCGTGATCTGCGGCGTGACCTCGAGCTTGAGATTGGCCTTGCGGAAGGCGATCGAAGTCGCCCCGCTGGAGGTGGCCACCTGATAGGGAAGCTCGGTGCCCTGCTCGATCAGCGCCTTGGTCTGGTCGGCAGTGACGACGCGGGGACTCGAAACCACCTTGCCCTTGCCATCGGCTTCAAGCGCGGAAATCTCGAGATTCAACATGCGCGAGAAGCTCGAATTGAACAACGAGATGGCAAAAGTGCCGGGTGCCTGACCGCTGCCGCCGGGGCTGGTGGCCGGAAGATTGATGAAGTTCTGGTTCGTGAACGTGGTCAACGCGCTGCCGGCGGTCGTTGCTGTCGCGGCGGTCACGACAGGCTGCACACCGAGATTGCCGAAGACGCGATTGCCGTTGGCCGAGCCGATGCTGGCGCCGGCCGCACCACCGCCCAGCTTGACGCCCAGCGACTTGCCGAACGTGTCGGATGCTTCCACGATCCGCGCCTCGATCAGCACCTGGCGCACTGGCACGTCGAGCTTCTGGATCAATTCGGCGACCTGGGCCAGGCGGGAAGGGATGTCCGAGACGAAAAGCTGGTTGGTACGCGACTCTGCGATCACACTGCCGCGCGGGCTCAGGATACGCGTCGTCGTTCCGCTGCTTCCACCGCCGCCGCCGCCCGAGGAGGCCCCGGTGCCGGTCAAACCCTGTGCAATGACAAGTGCCTTCGTGTAGTTCAACTGGAACGACTGGGTTCGCAGCGGCTCCAGATTCTCGATCGCAGCCTTGGCCTCGAATTCGAGCTTTTCCTTGGCATTGATCTCGTCCTTCGGAGCGATCCACAACACGCTGCCGTTCTTGCGCATGCCGAGGTTCTTCGCCTGCATGATGATGTCCAGGGCCTGATCCCAGGGAACATCTTTCAAGCGCAGCGTGAGCGCGCCGGTCACCGAATCGGAGGTCACGATGTTGAAGTTCGTGAAATCGGCGATCACCTGAAGCAGGGAGCGAATCTCGATGTTCTGGAAGTTCAGCGACAGCTTCTCTCCGTTGTAGCCCACACCCTGCGTCAGCTTGGTGGGATCGACCTTGCGGGCGCGAACCTCGACCACGAACTGGTTCTCGCTCTGATAGGCGCTGTGTTCCCAATCGCCTTTGGGCTCGATGACCATGCGCACACGGTCGCCCGACTGCTGCGTCGTGATCAACTGAACCGGCGTGCCGAAATCGGCGACATCGAGGCGCCGGCGCAGGCCCTCGGGCAGGGTCGATTTGGTGAACTCGACGACGAGGTTCTTCCCCTGTTGCCGGATGTCCACGCCGACCTGATTGTTCGGCAGATCGACGATCACGCGGCCGGTGTTGTCGGAGCCGAGGCGGAAATCCACATCCCGCAGCGGCAGCATGTCCCGATTGCGATTTTCAGCAAAGGCACTCTGTGCAGAGGCCACCAGGGCCGGACCTGCCACGGGCTCCAACGACACGAGCAGCGATTTGCCCTGGATCTCGGTCTTGTAAGCCGTCGCCTGTTTGAGGTTCAGCACGAGCCTCGTGCGCTCCCCTGCCTGAACCACGTTGACCGAGCGAAGGTTGCCCTGGTTGATATCGATTGCCGAGCGGCCGATGGCATTGGTCACGCCGGGGAAATCGAGTGCAATGCGGGCAGGTGTCTGAATGGCAAAACCCGTCGGCAGTGCCGACAGCGGCTGTGTCAGGTCAATGCGGATCACTTCGGAGCCCGACTGCATCGAACTCGTCACGGCCTCGATGGCGTTTTGCGCATGAGCGGCGGCCACGGCACCCAACGTCACGAGTGCAACGCCGGCGGCGCGCAGCCATGTGGCGATAGTGGATTGTTCTTGCTTCATTTCGACCTCTCTTGCAATTGCAGCGTCGCCACGCGTTCGATCCATTCACCGGCGGCGTCCTGCACGATTTCACGCAAGCCGAGTTCGGTTTCACTGATGCGGGTGATGAGCCCGTAGTTGAGTCCCAAGTGATCGCCAACGCGCACCTGATAAAGCAGTTTGTCGACGCTGATGAGCGCCACCGGCTTGCCGTTGCGGCTCAGGCTGCCCACCATGGCCATCGCGTCGAGCGGAAAAGCTTCCAGCGCTTCCTTGCGGCGCGCCAGTTCGGGCGCAATGAGGCCGGAGGTGCTGGGCTGGCTGGAGTCACGACGCAAGGCCTGGGTCAGCTTCTGAATGTTGAACGGTTCGAGGACCGCAGCTTCCGTATAAGCCTGCGGCGTGAACTTCTTCGGCTCGGAAATCGGCGCGACCGTGGGCCGGACCAGAGCCCGCTGCTCCACCATCCAGCGCTGGAGGTCCTCGCGATCCGAGCCGCCGCACCCCACCAGGCTCACCGTCACCATCAACAGGCCGATCCAGCGCGACACTTTCATTTCTTGGCTCCCGGCGCCGCCGCCTTCTTCAGGGCAGCCTGTCTTTGCGCATCCTGTTCCTCGGCATCGAGGTAGCGGAAGGTCCGCGCCGTCGCGTCCATGGTCAGGGTCCCATCCTTTTGCGGCGAGATCGACAGGTTGTTGAGCGTGACGATGCGCGAAAGATTGGCCACGTCGGCCGCGAACGAGCCCATGTCGTGATAACGGCCCGTCACCTTCACGGCGATCGGCAACTCCGCGTAGTAGTCCTTGACCACCACTTGTCCCGGCCGGAACAGTTCGAACTGCAGACTGCGACCGAGGCCGGCCTGGTTGATGTCCGACAGCAATGCGTCCATTTCGGCCTTGCTCGGAAGCTGCTTCTCGAGCAACGTCACATACTGCTGGACCTGTTCGCGCTGCTTCTTGAGCAAATCGAGATTGGCGGCCAGTGCCACCTTCTTCTGGTAGTCCGCGCGAAGCGAGACTTCCTTTGCGCGCTCGGCTTCCAGCATGTCGTTCGAGTTGGTGAGCCAGACGAACCAGAGTGCCACCAGAACCAGGACCGTGACCAGTACGCACAGTGCGTAGCGCGGGAGCGGCGGCCAGGCAGAGGGGTCGTTGGGATTCAGGCCGCGAAACTGATCGGCAAACTTCCGCGATGCGGCGGCAAAGTCGATGTTCGGGGCGGAGCGTCGGGTGGCCATGGCAGCTCCTATCCTTTGGCCGCAGCGCCAGCGACCGGAATCGCGCCCGGCGGCGGTTTCTGCGCGTCGGTCGGCCGCTTGAGGCCGATCCGCATCGTGAAGTTGGCGACACGGCGCTGGTCGCGCGGGCTGAGCGAGACGGTACCGGCCGTGATCTCCACCAGCTCGGGCTTGACCAGCCAAGGACTGTTGTTGCCCAGATTGCGCAGAAGCTCGGAGACCCGCTCGTTCGATTGCGCCACGCCCTGCAGCGTGACGGCCTGGTTGTCCTGCTTCATGCTCGCAAGATAGACGCCGTCCGGCAACTGCCTCACCAGCTCGTTGAGCAAATGCACCGGCAGATTGCGGTCACCCTGCAGATCCTCGACCGCCTGCTGGCGCGCGCGCAGGGCGGCGATCTCGCTTTGCAGTGTCGAGATTTCCTTGATCTCGGCTTCGAGTTTCGTGATTTCGGACTGAAGATAAGAGTTCTTCGCCTGCTGGCTGGAAATCTGGGCTTCGTACCAGATGTAGGCGGCGCCGGCGATGAGCCCGCCCGCGAGCGCGGCAGCCCCCAGCGTGGCGTAGAAAGTCTCGCGCCGACGCTTGCGCGCCGCCTCTCTGTGCGGAAGCAGATTGATCAGGATCACTGCAGAAACCTCCGCATGGCCAGGCCGCAGGATGTGAGATAGGACGGCGCTTCGCGCCGCACCTTCTTTTCCCGGATGCCGGAGCCGAATTCCATGCCATCGAACGGGTTCACCAGCGAGCAGGCAAACGAGGTCTGGCGGGTCACCGCACTGGTCAGACCCGGCAAGGCGGCAGAGCCACCGGCCAGCAGGACGTAGTCGACACGGTTGTGCGGGGTGCTGGTGAAGAAGAACTGCAAGGCGCGCGCGATTTCCTGCGCGATGCTGGCCACGAAAGGCTTGAGTACGCCAGCGTTGTAGTCGTCGGGGAGATCACCACTGCGCTTCTTCGTTTCGGCCTCCTCAGCGGAAAACCCGTACTGGCGCACGATCAACTGGGTGAGCTGCGCGCCGCCGAAAGCCTGGTCGCGGTCGTACAGGACTTCCTGGTTGCGCAGCACCTGCATGCTGGTGGTGAACGCGCCGACCTCGAACAGCGCCACCACCGCGTCGCGGCCCTGACCGGGCAATTGCTCGATGAGGCGCGAAGTCGCCAGGCGAGACGCATAGGACTCCACATCGAGGATCATTGCCTTGAGCCCGGCGGCTTCCGCAAGTCCTTGACGATCCTGCACCTTTTCCTTGCGCGACGCCGCGATCAGCACCTCGACGTCACCGGCCGACGTCGCGTTCTGGCCCATCACGCAGAAGTCCAGACTCACTTCGTCCAGAGAAAAGGGAATGTACTGGTTGGCTTCCGACTCGACCTGAATCTCGAGTTCTTGTTCGCTCATGCCGCCAGGCAACACGATCTTCTTGGTGATCACGGCGGACGGCGGCAACGCCAGCGCGACGTTCTTGGTGCGCGTGCCGCTCTTGCGAACCACCCGGCGGACCGCTTCGGCCACCTCGTCGAATTTTTCGACATTGCCGTCGGTGATCCAGCCGCGCTCGAGCGGCTCGATGGCGCAACGCTCCAGCACCAACTTGCCGGAGGCGTCACGTCCTAGTTCTACCAACTTGACGCTGGACGAACTGACGTCCAGCCCGAGCAACGGCGCGGGCTGGCGGCGAAACAACGATCCCAGAGAAGTCAAGTTGGATCCCATCCGTTTGTAACGATTGGAAATATTTGCGAGTGGTTGCATGCTATCAGCAAGCATCCCGACGGACCAAGTGGCGAACCCCAAGCTCGGGACCGTTCGTTGTCAAAAGTTGACGCTAATGTACGGTTTTGCAACTTCCGTCACGGATTGGGTCAACTGGCTTTCGGCGCTTATATAAGGCCGCCGCACAGGAGCGGCCTTTTTATAATGCCCGCTGACTCCGCCCATTGCCATGCCCGAAAAAACAAAAGCCTCCGGGCCTGCCAACAAGCCCCCTCCCCGAACCAAGCGCCCCGTCTGGCTGACGTGGCTGCTGAAGATTTTCTTCTGGGGCACGGGCATCGCGGTCGCGGGGGCGCTTTCGGTCGTTTTCGTGGTGGCCGTCGCTTTGGCAGTGGCCTATCCCAACCTGCCGGACATTTCGGAGCTGGCGGACTATCGGCCGAAACTGCCGCTGCGCGTGTTCTCGTCGGAAGGGATCCAGATCGGCGAATTCGGCGAAGAGCGCCGCAACCTCACGCCGATCGACACCATCCCCAAGATCATGAAGGACGCGGTGCTGGCCGCCGAGGACGCCCGCTTCTACAGCCATGGCGGCGTGGACTACAAGGGCGTGGTCCGCGCGGGGCTGGCGAACGTCAACAAGGTGAAGAGCCAGGGCGCGTCGACCATCACGATGCAAGTGGCGCGCAACGTCTACCTGAGCTCGGAGAAGACGCTGACGCGCAAGATCTACGAAATCCTGCTCACCTTCAAGCTCGAGCATCTGCTGAGCAAGGATCAGATCTTCGAGATTTACCTCAACCAGATCTACCTCGGCAACCGTGCCTATGGCTTCGCCGCCGCTTCCGAGGCCTACTTCGGCAAGCCTCTCAAGGACATCTCGATCGCGCAGGCGGCGATGTTGGCGGGGCTGCCCAAGGCGCCCGGCGCCAACAATCCCGTCAACAACCCGGCCCGCGCCCGCGGCCGGCAGCTGTATGTGATCGACCGGATGCAGGAGGCCGGGTTCATCAACGCCGACCAGGCAGCAGAGGCACGCAAGGAAGAACTCCACCTTCGCGACGCCCAGGATCCGAATCGCCTGCACGCCGAATATGTGGCCGAAACTGTCCGCCAGCTGATGTACGCGCAGTACGGCGACACCACGTACACGCGGGGATTGAAGGTCTACACGACCCTTGTCGCAGCGGATCAGGCTGCCGCGTACAGGGCCCTGCGCAAGGGCATCATGGATTTCGAACGGCGGCAGATCTACCGCGGTCCCGAGAAATTCGTGACCCTGCCCGCTGATGCCAGCGAACTGGACGAAGCGGTCGACGACGCGCTGGCAGAGCATCCCGACAATGGCGACGTCATGTCGGCCGTGGTGCTCAAGGCCTCGCCCAAGGAACTGACCGCCATCCGGGGCAATGGCGAAACGCTCACGATCACCGGCGAGGGGCTCAAGCCGGCGCAGTCCGGTCTTGCCGACAAGGCGCCTCCGAACATCAAGATCCGCCGCGGCGCGGTGATCCGCGTGGCGAAGACGCCCAAGAACACATGGGAGATCACCCAGCTGCCGGAAGTCGAGGGCGCCTTCGTCGCCATGGATCCGCGCGACGGTGCCGTCAAGGCGCTGGTCGGAGGCTTCGACTTCGACAAGAACAAGTTCAACCACGTCACGCAGGCATGGCGCCAACCGGGATCGAGCTTCAAGCCTTTCATCTATTCGGCCGCGCTTGAAAAGGGCTTCTCGCCTGCGACGGTCATCAACGATGGCCCCCTGTTCTTCGACGGGAGCACCACGGGTGGACAACCGTGGGAGCCGAAGAACTACGACGGGACGTTCGAAGGCCCGATGTCGATGCGGCGGGCGCTCATGCGGTCGAAGAACATGGTCTCGATCCGGTTGCTCCAGTCGATCGGCACGCACTACGCCCAGGACTGGATCACCAACTTCGGCTTCGAGCGCGAAAAGCACCCGGCCTACCTGCCGATGGCGCTCGGCTCGGGCTCGGTCACGCCCATGCAGATGGCCACGGCGTATTCGGTGTTCGCCAATGGCGGCTACCGCGTCAACCCGTACCTGGTCACGCGCGTGACCGATCACAAGGACAGGGTGCTGGTCGACAAACAGCCCCCGTCGCTGAACGAAAGCATGCGCGCCATTCCCCAGCGCAACGCGTTCATCATGGACAGCCTGCTGCAGTCGGTGGCCAGTGGCGGCACGGCCGCCAAGGCGCAGGCGACGCTCAAGCGACCCGACCTGTACGGCAAGACGGGCACCACCAACGATTCGCTCGACGCCTGGTTCGCAGGCTTCCAGCCGACCATGGCGGCGATTGCCTGGATGGGTTACGACACACCGCGCAAGCTGGGCGACCGCGAAACCGGCGGCGGATTGAGCCTGCCGATCTGGATCACTTACATGGAGACGGCCCTCAAGGGCGTGCCTGTGGCCGAGCTGCCGGCGCCGGGCGGCGTGGTCAACGTCGGCGGCGAGTGGTACTTCGACGACTATGCGCCGGGCCGCGGTGTCGCAAGCCTCGGCCTCGACACGGCGCCAGCGCCGCCCGCCGAGGCCCTCTCGGGCGCTCCCGTGAGCCCGCCGGCACCGCCGGAAGAGCGCAACAGAATCCTGGACCTGTTCCGGAACTAGCCGAGGGCGGCGCTGAACTGCAGCGGCTGGCCGCCCTGTGCCGTCGCCTCGCGCGACAGGTTGGCGAACAGTTCCTCGCCGGTCTTCGTGTCGACCCAGGCACCGCCGTCGTGCCGGTAGTGATAGCCGCCGGAGCGTGCCGCGAGCCAGATCTCGTGCAAGGGGGGCTGCAGGTTCACGATCAACTGGCTCTTGTTCGGAAAGGTGATCGTGATCATCCCGCCCACACGCTGGTTGTCGATGTCGGCATCGGTGGCATCGTTGATGCGGTCGCAGCCCAACTCGATGGCAGCAAGCGCCGCTTCAGCGCGGTCCAGATACTCGGGGTCGGTCATTACAATTTCACCATGTTGAAAGTCCGTCAAATTCTAGTGAGCGCCCTTGGCCTCGTCGTGGCCGGGGTCGGCGTGACCGGCTGCGGCCAGCGTGGCCCGCTCTATCTGCCGACCGAGCCTGCCGCCGCCAACCGTGCCACCCTGCCGGACCTGATTCGTCCCGGCAGCCGCACGCCCAACGACACCGCCGTTGCACCTGCCGCCGCCGCCAGCGGGCCGGAGCGCGCCAAGTGAGCGGCCAACCTGCATTGCCAGGTCAACCCCACGTCGCGCGCCACGATGGCCACCTGAAGGTCGAAGGCGTCGCGCTCTCGGCGCTGGCCATCGAGCATGGCACACCCCTGTTCGTCTACTCGAAGCAATGGATGCTGGACGCCCTCTCGGCCTACCAGCGCGGCTTCGCCGGCCGCGACGCGCTTGTTTGTTACGCCATGAAGGCGAACTCCGCGCTCGGCGTGTTGCGTGTGTTTGCGCAGGCGGGCTGCGGCTTCGACATCGTTTCGGGCGGCGAGCTGTCGCGCGTGCTGGCCATCGGCGCCGAACCGTCGAAGATCATCTTCTCGGGCGTCGGCAAGACACGCGCCGAGATGCGCCAGGCGCTGGCCGCCGGCATCGGCTGCTTCAATGTCGAGAGCGAAGCCGAACTCGACGTGCTGAACGAAGTGGCGCTGGCCGCGGGCCAACGGGCGCGCATCAGCATCCGCATCAATCCCAACGTCGATCCGAAGACGCACCCCTACATCTCGACCGGCCTCAAAGGCAACAAGTTCGGCGTGGCGCACGACCGCGCCGTGGCGGCGTACCAGCATGCCGCCCGCTTGCCCGGACTCGAAGTCGTCGGCATCGATTGCCACATCGGCTCGCAGATCACCGACGCTGGCCCTTATCTGGACGCGATGGACAAGATCCTCGACCTGGTCGAGGCGATCGAGGCCTCGGGCATCCGGCTGCACCACATCGACTTCGGCGGCGGGCTGGGCATCGACTACAACGGCGACACCCCGCCCGCAGCGGATGCGCTGTGGCGGCAGTTGCTCGCGCGCATCGATGCACGAGGTTTCGGCGACCGCCAGCTGATGATCGAACCGGGCCGCTCGCTGGTCGGCAACGCCGGCGTGTGCGTCACGGAAGTGCTCTACACCAAGCCCGGCGAAGACAAGAACTTCTGCATCGTCGATGCGGCCATGAACGACCTGCCGCGTCCTGCGATGTACCAGGCGTTCCAGGCGATCGTGCCGGTGGCTGAGCGCGCGGGTGCACCGGCAACCTACGACGTGGTCGGCCCGATCTGCGAGAGCGGGGACTGGATCGGCCGCGACCGCGCACTGACAGTGCAGCCTGGCGACCTGCTCGCGGTTCTCTCCGCTGGTGCGTACTGCATGAGCATGGCCAGCAACTACAACACGCGCGGCCGTGCGGCCGAAGTGCTGGTCAGCGGCAGCCAGGCGACGCTGATCCGGCGCCGCGAGACGATCGAGGATCAGTTGCTCGCAGAACGCTTCTGAACCGCGGCCGCCGGCGCGCCCTGCGGTTTCTGCCGGCTCGCGAAGTTCCAGACGCGCCAGGCCAGCAGCACGCCGATGATCGCGGCGTAGATGAAGACTTCATTGAAGTTGTTCTTGCCGGCGCGCAGCCAGAAGAAGTGCAGCAACCCCAGTCCGGCAATCACATACACCAGCTTGTGCAGCAATTGCCAGCGCTTCGCACCCAGCGCCTTGATCGCGCGGTTGAACGAGGTCGCCGCCAGTGGCGTGAGCAGGACGAACGCCGCGAAGCCGACCAGGATGAAAGGCCGCTTGGCGATGTCCTTCGCGATTTCGGGCACGTCGAAGCCCATGTCGAACCAGCTGTAGCTCAGCAAGTGCAGCACCACGTAGAAGTACGCGAACAGTCCCAGCATGCGGCGAAAGCGCGCCAGGCCATTGAGCTTTGTCATGACACGCAACGGCGTGACCGCAAGCACGATGCAGATGAAGCGCAGCGTCCAGTCGCCATTGGAGCGGATCAGGTACTCGGCCGGGTTGGCGCCCAGCCCGTCGGTGAACGCGCCGTAGACCATCCATGCGAACGGCAACAGGCACAGCACGAACACCAGCGGCTTGGCGGCCGGGTGCAGCAGCAGCTTGTTCACGGCTGGATCAGTAGTTCTTCTTCAGGTCCATGCCCGCATAGAGCTGGCCGACCTGGGCTTCATAGCCGTTGAACATCTCGGTCTTGCGACGCTTGGCGAACAGGCCGCTGCCGTCGCCGATGCGCCGCTCGGTCGCCTGGCTCCAGCGCGGGTGATCGACGTTCGGATTGACGTTCGAATAGAACCCGTACTCGTTGGCGGCCGCCTTGTTCCACGCGGTGCTGGGCTCCTTCTCGACGAAGCGGATCTTGACGATCGACTTCCCGCTCTTGAAACCGTACTTCCAGGGCACCACGATGCGCACCGGCGCGCCGCTCTGATTCGGCAGCACCTCGCCGTACATGCCGAAGGTCAGCAGCGTCAGCGGATGCATCGCCTCGTCCATGCGCAGCCCCTCGACATACGGCCAGTCGAGCACGCGCGAGCCGACGAAGGGCATGGTCTTGGGGTCGGCCAGGGTCACGAACTCGATGAACTTCGCATTGCCCTGCGGCTCGACTTTCTTGATCAGCTCGGCCAGCGAATAGCCGACCCATGGAATCACCATCGACCAACCCTCGACACAGCGCAGCCGGTAGATGCGTTCTTCCTGGGCACTCAGCTTGAGCAGATCCTCGATGCCGTACTTGCCCGGCTTCTTGACCAGGCCCTCGACCTCGACCGTCCATGGCCTCGTCTTGAGCGTGCCGGCGTTCTTGGCCGGATCGGCCTTGTCGGTGCCGAACTCGTAGAAGTTGTTGTAGGTGGTGGCGTCCTTGTAGTCAGTCACCTTCTCCATCGTCGTGGCGCCGGCGACCGCCGACTTCGCGCCGGGCAGCTTGGCCAGCCCTGCGCCTTGCGCCAGCGCCTCGCGTCCGGCCCATGAGGCCAACACGGTGCCGGCGGCGCCGCCGGCCATCAGCTTCAGCATGTCGCGCCGACCTTCGTAAGCGGTGCGCGACGTGATTTCGCTGGGGACGGGATGGACGAAGCCATCATTGCGGGACTGAATCAGCATGGAAGGCCTTTCGCTGGAATCGTTGATGTCGCAGGGTAGTTCGTTCGCCAACCTGCTTTGGTTACGCAGGCCGCCTACAGCGTGCCGTAGCTGTGCAACCCGCTCAGGAACATGTTGACGCCGAGAAAGGCGAAAGTGGTCACGGCCAGTCCGGCCAGCGCCCACCAGGCGGCAACGCTGCCGCGCAGGCCCTTGACAAGGCGCATGTGCAACCAGGCCGCGTAGTTGAGCCAGACGATCAGCGCCCAGGTCTCCTTCGGATCCCAGCTCCAGTAGCCGCCCCAGGCGTCGGCGGCCCAGAGCGCGCCGAGCACGGTGGCGATCGTGAAGAAGGCGAAGCCGACCGTGATCGACTTGTACATGACGTCGTCGAGCACCTCGGGCGCCGGCAGGCGCGCCGCAATGCGCTTGCGGCCGAGCAGGATGGCCGCCGCGATCAATGCCGAGACACCCGCGTAGGCCAGCCAGTAGCTGCCTCCGGCCTCTTGCACCCGCTGGCGAAACGCCACCGGCACGAAGCACAGCGCAATGCCGAGCAGCCAGATCGGCGTGAGCTTGTACCAGCGCGTCTCGTTGGCCTGCTGCTTGATGAGGTAGGCGAAGGCCACCATCGCGGCCAGGGCAAAAGTGCCATAGCCGATGAAATTGGCCGGCACGTGGAGCTTCATCCACCAGCTTTGCAGGGCGGGCACCAGCGGCTGGATCTCGTGCGCCTCGCGCACCAGCGTGTACCAGAGAAGGAAGCCGACCGCGGCGCTGACCACCAGCATCACGAAGGCGCCGAGCGAGCGCGTCTCGTAGCGTTGCTCGAAGTAGAGATAGAACGCCGTGGTGATCCAGCAGAACAACACGAACACCTCGTAAAGGTTGCTCACTGGAATGTGGCCGATGTCCGGGCCGATCTGGTGGCTCTCGTACCAGCGCACCATCGTGCCGATCAGCGCCATCGTCACCGCGGCCCAGGCCACCCGCGAGCCGATCAGCTCCATCGTGTCGCCCTGCTTGCCGCCGAACAGGCCGAGCCAGTAGAACACCGTGCTCATGAAGAACAGCACGCTCATCCAGAGGATCGCCGACTGGCTCGACAGGAAGTACTTGAGCTGGAACACCGTGTCGGCGCGCGCAAGGTCGCCCTGGTAGGAGGCGATGGCCAGCAGCGAGGCAGCCGCCACGACGATCGCCAGCACCTGCAGCGAACGCCAGAACCAGCCAAGCGAAATGCCGGCAAGACAGGCCGCGACAAGGATCGGTTTCTCGTACGAATCCATGGATCCCGCATAGCGCGAAAAGGCGAAGACGCCGCCCGCCAGCACCAGCACTGCGAACACCCAGTCGAAGGCGTTGCGGCGGGAAATCCAGCTGTCGTTGAGCGTGAGGGTGGTGGTCGTCATGACGCCGGATCCTTGTGGGTGGCGAGCAACCTGTCTTTCAGGTGCTCGAATTCGCGATCGCTGTCCATCGTCTTGCGGTTGACCGAGAACGCCATGGTGGCCGAGGTGCCACCGACGGCGCTGCCCGGCGTGAGCCAGACCCAGAGGCGCCGCTCGCGAACGTACAGCATGGCAAAAATGCCGACGATCAGCAACAGGCAGCCCAGATAGACCACGTTCTTGCCGGGCGCGCGCGCCACCTGGAACACGCTGGCCTGCACCTGCTTGAAGTCGGTCAGCATCAACGCCATCGGGGCCGGGTAGAAGGCCGCATCGCTGATGGCCAGCACGGCCTGGGTCAGGAAGGCCTGCGATTTCTCGTCCGGAGCCAGCGCGGCCAGGCCGGCCTTTTCGCGGCTCAGGTTCAGCACCTCGAACAGCACGTCGTTCAGGATGCGCACGAGCACCGTGCCGGCGCGCTCACGTTCGCCCTGCGGCACATTGGCCTCCATGAAATCGGCGATCGCCTGCCAGCCACCGGCGCGCTCGCTGTCGGGCTTCACCCGCTCGACACCCGCGAAGAGCGCCAGCGCGCGCGTGGCCGAAGTGCGCAACTGGCCAGCCAGTTCGGGGCGCGCCGGGTCGGCTGCCCGCGCAAGGTAGCGCTCGACCGCGCGAGCGCGCAGATCGGCATCGGCCAGCGCGGCACGCATCGCGACGAAGCCGTCCATCGAACCGTTTTCGTCGGCCGGTACACGCAAGTAACGGAACGGCTGCTCGGGCTTGTCGCGCACGCCGAGAAGGAACATCGGCGAACCGTCCCCGGTGTCGACGGGCACCATGTAGTTCTGGTACTCGCGGGCCTGGCCGGCCGCATCGCGCAGCTTGTAGCCGATGCTCGGCCCGATGTTGCGCAGCACCTTGGGCTTGTTGACCTTGTTGGCGGCACCCAGCCGCGACTCGAGCGCGTGGCCGAGATCGACCTTGCGCACGTCGGCGCCGCTGCCACCCTGGGGGTCGGCGAAGTTCTCGACGTTGATGAGCCGCAGCGCGGTGTACTCGAGCGTGAGCTTTTCCTGCCCATTCGTCAGCTCGGAGCTGCTGCCGATCGTGCCTTCGACCTCGAAGGGCCTGGCGACGGCGGCCATCGGCACCGACTTGAGCTTCACCGAGGAGCCGCCATCGTCGAAGCTCGACTGGTAGATCTCGATGCCCTTCCAGCTGGCCGGATGGTTGACCTCGATGCGCGCCGTCTTCTGCTCGCCGGTCGCCCGGTCGTGCAACACCACCTCGCTGGCGAACAGCTTGGGCATGCCGGTCGAGTAGTAGTCGACGACGAACTTCTTGAGCTCGATGGAAAACGGCAGCTCCTGCAGCAGCACGCCGTCCGACTGGTTCAGGATCGCGATGTTGGACTGCCCGCCCTCGGGCACCAGGATGTTGCCGCGAAAGGTCGGGTTGTTCGGCGACAACCGGTGCTGCGGCGCCACGTCCGCGATCATGCCGCCGCCGGTGAACACGCTCTTGCCGTTGAACCAGGTCTGCGCGCGCACCATGAGATCACCGTCGAGCAGCCCGCCGATGCACACCAGCACGATGGCGCTGTGCGCAGCGATGTAGCCGAGCTTGTGTGCGCCGCCGGCCCGCGCGGCGACCATCCAGCCGCCGTCACGTCCCGGCAGGTCGCGCCGCTGCAGCTTGACCTTCCAGCCGCCGCCCGCCAGCAACTGTCCGATGCGGTTGGCGGCCGCATCCGGCGTCTCGCCCAGCAGCGCCTCGGCACGCTGACCGAACGCCTTGAGGCTCTCGGCGCGGATGTCTTCCTTGTAGATCTTGAAGTCGGCGAGGATGCGCGGCGTATTGCGCGCCACGCACAGCGACGTGCTGACCACCAGGAACAGCAAGATCAGCAGGAACCACCAGGCGCTGTAGATCGAGTCGAGCCGTGCAGTGCGGAACACCTCGGCCCAGAACGGCCCGAACTGGTTGACGTAGTTGGCCAGCGGCTCGTGCTGCTTCAGCACCGTCCCGATGATCGATGCGATGCAGATGATGGTGAGCAACGCGATCGCGAAGCGCATCGACGAGAGCAGTTCCACCGCCGCACGGAGCGCTTGCGGGCCGCGCCGGACGCGCAAGCCATGGGTGGAGACGGAAACGGACATGGAGGGTTGGGTGGGGCATGGACCCAAAACAAAGGCGGGCCATCCTGCTGGATCGGCCCGCCTTGTTGGTTGGGTTTATCGGCGGTTAGTTCAACGCAGCCCGGCGATGTAGTCGGCGACCGCCTTGATTTCGCGGTCGTTGAGCTTGGCGGCGACGCCGGTCATCTGGGCACTGTTGAGGCGGACCCCGTCGCGGAACGCGACAAGCTGGGCCACGGTGTAGTCGGCATGCTGGCCGCCCAGGCGCGGGTACTGTGCAGGAATGCCGGCGCCGTTCGGGCTGTGGCAGCCGGCACAGGCCGGCACCATGCGGTCGGCGATGCCGCCGCGGTAGATCCTCTCGCCCATGGCGATCGTGTCCTTGTCCTTCGAGAAGCCCGTCTTGACCTTCTTGGAGCCGACGAACCAGGCGATGTCGCGCATGTCCTGCTCGCTCAGGGCCGACGCCAGCGGCTTCATGATCGCGCTCTTGCGCTTGCCCGACTTGAATTCCTCGAGCTGCTTGACGATGTATTCGGGATGCTGCTGCGCCAGCTTGGGGTTCGCGGGGATGGCCGAGTTGCCGTCCGCGTTGTGGCAGGACGCGCAGCTCTGGACGGTGGCCGAGCCTGCATTGAACAGCGTATCGCCCTTTGCCGGATCCGGCTTGGCCGGTTTGGCGGGCGCCGCGGCGGCGGCTGGTGCGTCGGCCGCGAAACTCGGCGCCACGGCGACGCCCACGAGGGCTGCAAGCAGGAATTGGGCAAACAACTTCATATCGGGGGCTTGGATTTATGGCGCAAAACCCCGCGATTCTACAATGGCGGCCCGTACCGAAAGCTCACCGATGACCACCCCGCCGCGCAAGCCAGCCGCCTATGCGCCCCATCCGGTGGCCCGCACCGACCCCGAAGCCGCCGAACGCGCCCGCACGGCGATGGGCTGGCTGCACACCGCCCATTTCCTCACCAGCGCACCGCAGCTGGAGCACCTGCCGACGCTCGACCTGCCCGAGATCGCCTTCGTCGGCCGCTCGAATGCCGGCAAATCGACTGCCATCAACACCCTGACGCAGCAGACGCGGCTCGCCTTCGCTTCGAAGACGCCGGGGCGGACGCAACACATCAACCTGTTCGGCGGCCGTGCCGAAGGAGGCCAAGCTGCGCTGGCAGCGCGTGATGGGCAACTACCTCATGACGCGCGACACGCTGCGCGGCGTGGTGCTGATGTGCGATCCGCGCCATGGCCTGACCGAACTCGACGAAATCCTGCTCGACGTGATCCGCCCGCGCGTGGCCGAAGGCCTGAAGTTCCTGGTGCTGCTCACCAAGTCCGACAAGCTGACCCGCTCCGAAGGCGCCAAGGTGCTGTCGATCGTGCGACTGCAAGCCGGCGGCGGCGAAGTCAAACTGTTCTCGGCGCTGAAAAAGCAGGGGGTGGACGAAGCCGCCGAACTGCTCTGGCGTTGGGTTCACCCGGCACAGCCTGATACAGACAAGGAGACAAACCAATGATCGAAACCTTCCAGCGCACACTGCCCCACGGCATCACCTTGAGCTGCCGTGCCACCGGCGAGGCCGGCCGGCCGCTGATGATGTTCCTGCATGGCTTTCCGGAAGCCGCGTTCATCTGGGACGAACTGCTTGAATACTTCGCCAAACCCGAACACGGCGGCTACCGCTGCGTGGCGCCCAATCTGCGCGGGTTCGAGCGCTCGAGTTCGCCCACCGAAGTCGAGGCCTACAAGGCGAACCTGCTTATCCAGGACATGGTCGAGTTGGCGAAGAGCGAAAGCGCCGGCGGCCACATCGACACGCTGGTGGCGCACGACTGGGGCGGCGCCTTCGGATGGGGCCACGCGGCGACATTCCCGGCCCAGGTGGGCCGGTTGGTGATCATCAATTCGCCGCATCCGGGTACCTTCACGCGCGAGCTCAAGACCAATCCAGAGCAGCAAAAAGCCAGCGCCTACATGAATTTCCTCGCCCATCCGAAGGCCGAGGCGATGCTGGCGGCGGACGACTATGCCCGCATGTGGCCGTTCTTCACGCTGATGAAGGCCGGCCCGGACGGCTTCGGCTGGCTCACCGACAAGGTGAAAGACCAGTACCGCGAGGTCTGGGGCATGGGCCTGACCGGTGCTTGCAACCTTTATCGCGTAACGCCGATGAAGCCGCCGATGCCGGGCGGATCGGTCGACGACATCCCGACTTTGCCGCGAGAGCGCCTGATGGTGACCTCGCCGACGCTCGTTCTCTGGGCGCTCGACGACGCGGCGCTGCTTCCCGGCCTGCTCGACGGCCTGGAAGACTACGTCCCACAGCTCGAGATCAGGAAGGTGCCGAATGCCACGCACTGGATCATCCACGAGCAGCCTGAATTTGTGGCCCGCGAGATCGAGGCCTTCCAGCAGCGAGTCTCCGCTCAGTAAACCGTGGGCGCGCCTTCGGGCCGCGTCTTGAAACGTCGGTGCACCCAGTAGTACTGGGCTGGCATGGTCTCGATGTAGCCGGCCAGCCGCTCGTTCATGAGCGCCGTGTCGGCCACCACGTCGTCGGTCGGAAAGCCCTGCCAAGCGGGCAGCACCTCGATCTCGTAGCCGCCCTTCACCACGCGCGACAGGATCGGCACCACCTTGGCGCGGCCGAGCCGCGCAAAGCGCGACAGCGAGGGCACGGTCGCCACCGGCACACCGAAGAACGGCACGAACACGGACTGGTCGCGGCCAAAGTCCATGTCAGGCAGCAGGTACAGCAGGCCGCCCTTGCGCAGGCCCGCGATCACGGGCTTCGGCCCATCGGTGCGGTTCAGCGTGATGACATTGCCGAAGCGCGCGCGACCCACGCGGATCCACTCGTCCACCAGCGGATCGCGCTGCGTCGTGTAGATCGTGGTCGACGGCCGGGCCGTGTGCATGGTGAGCCCGGTGGCCGCCGCGTCGAGCCCGTAAAAATGCGGCGCGAACAGGATCATCGGCGCGGTACCGTGCGCGATCTCTTCGACCTCGGCCGGCGCGCCGACCACGCGGATGCGGCTGGCCACCACCTCGCGCGGCGCATGCCAAAGCCAGCCACGATCGAGCCAGGACTGCGCGACCAGAACGAAGGTTTCACGCGCGATGCGGCGCCGCTCCGCGGCCGACTTGTCCGGGAAGCACAGTGCGAGGTTGGTATCGACCACGCGGCGGCGCGGCACGGCCACCGTGTGCAGCACGCGGCCCAGCACGGCGCCCAGGCCGCGGATCAAAGGCAGCGGCACGTGCGCCAGCGCGCGCATGAAGCCGATGCCCAGCGTCGATCCGAAACTCACAGCTCCGCCCTCGGCTGCTTGTAGCGGCCATAACCCCAGAGGTACTGGCCGGGCAGGCGTTGTATCAGTCGCATCAATGCTTCATTCATGGCGGTGGCGGCGGCTTCGGGTGTGGCGCCGGCATCGTAGAGCGCCGGCGCATCGACCGGCTCGAAGTGGATCACATAGCGACCGCCGGAAAGGCGCTCGCACCAGGTCATGAGCACCTGCGCCCCGGTCTGCTGGGCCAGGCGGGCCAGCAACGTCATCGTGTAGGCCGGCTGGCCGAAGAACGGCGCCCACACGCCCTGCCCTTGCGGCGGCACCTGATCGGGCAGCACCCCCGTGTAGCCGCCCGCGCGCAGCACCCGGATCAGGCCGCGCACGCCGGCCAGGTTGGTCGGCAGCGACTTGAGCCCGGGGCGGTCGCGCGAGCCTGCGATCAGTTCGGCCAGCCACGCCTTGCGGGCCGGACGGAACAGCACGGTGAGCGGCCCATGCGAGGGGCCGAACCGCTCGGCGATTGCCTGGCCGATCATTTCCCAGCTGCCCACGTGTGGCGTGGCAAGGATCACACCGCGCCGCGCCGCCAGGGCATGCTCGAACACCTGATCGTCGTGCCAGCGCACGCGCTGCAGCACGCTCTCGCCGGCGGGGCGCAACCAGAGCCAGGGCAGCTCGGCCACCATTGCGCCAGCGGCGCCGATGGCCGGCCGGTACTGTGCCGGCGTGAAGCCCGCGCTGCCCGCGTTGGCCCTGACGCGGCTGCGGTAAGTTGGCGACAGCCAGTACACCACCCAGCCGAGCCACGCGCCGATCCGATGCATCCAGGGCAACGGCACGCGGGCAAGCAGGCGGAACAGTCTGGTCATCGGTCAGGGGAGTTGAAACTGGACGCGCGCGCCGCCGGTCTTCAGGGTCGGGCGCGGCTCGAATAGAATACAAATTGTCGCCGAGTTACAGGACTACTTGCAGGGCGACGTTAAACAGTACTGCTAAAGCGTTCGCCAGAACTCCCCCCGGAATCGGCAACGCGCCCTTTCAACTTCACGGAGTTTTCAAGCCATGGCGAACGACTTTCTCTTCACTTCCGAATCGGTCTCCGAAGGTCATCCCGACAAGGTCGCCGACCAGATTTCCGACGCGATCCTCGACGCGATCTTCGAGCAAGATCCGCGCAGCCGCGTCGCCGCCGAAACGCTGACCAATACCGGCCTCGTGGTGCTCGCCGGCGAGATCACCACCAACGCGCATGTCGACTACATCCAGGTGGCGCGCGACACGATCAAGCGCATCGGCTACGACAACACCGAATACGGCATCGACTACAAGGGTTGCGCCGTGATGGTCTGCTACGACAAGCAGTCGAACGACATCGCCCAGGGCGTCGACCACGCCTCTGACGACCACCTGAACACCGGCGCCGGCGACCAGGGCCTGATGTTCGGCTATGCCTGCGACGAAACGCCCGAGCTGATGCCCGCGCCGATCTATTACGCGCACCGCCTTGTGGAGCGCCAGGCGCAATTGCGCAAGGACGGCCGCCTGCCCTTCCTGCGGCCTGATGCCAAGTCGCAAGTGACGATGCGCTACGTCGACGGCAAGCCCCACAGCATCGACACCGTCGTGCTGTCGACGCAGCACCATCCGGACCAGAGCGAGACGCAAACCAAGATGAAGGCCTCGTTCAACGAAGCCATCATCGAAGAGATCATCAAGCCGGTGCTGCCGAAGGAGTGGCTCAAGGACACACGCTTCCTGATCAACCCGACCGGCCGTTTCGTCGTCGGCGGACCGCAGGGCGACTGCGGCCTCACGGGCCGCAAGATCATCGTCGACACCTACGGCGGCGCCTGCCCGCACGGTGGTGGCGCGTTCTCGGGCAAGGACCCGAGCAAGGTCGACCGCTCGGCCGCCTACGCCGCGCGCTACGTCGCCAAGAACATCGTCGCCGCCGGCATCGCGCGCCAGTGCCAGATCCAGGTGGCCTATGCGATCGGCGTGGCCGAGCCGATGAACATCACGGTCTACACCGAAGGCACCGGCCTGATCCCCGACGACAAAATCGCCGAGCTCGTGCGCGCGCATTTCGACTTGCGCCCCAAGGGCATCATCCAGATGCTCGATCTGCTGCGCCCGATCTACCAGAAGACCGCGGCCTACGGCCACTTCGGCCGTGAAGAGCCTGAGTTCACCTGGGAATCGACGAAAAACGCGCCGGCCCTGCGCGCCGCCGCCGGCCTCTGAAAACCCCGCCTCTCACGGCAAAAAGGCCGGTCGCAGTTTCATGCTGCGGCCGGCTTTTTGTTGAGGGAGAAGCAATCGTCAGAAGCCCGCAGTCTCGCCTGTAGCCGCGTGGAAGAAGATATTGGGCTTCCGATAAATCGCGAGCACGACCGCGCCGGTCTCCGAGCGGTTGTCGTGGAAGGAGCCGGGCTTGCGCCAGATGTAGTCGCCCTGCTGTGCCTGGCCATCATGGTCTTCCATCGAGCCGGCCAGCACATAAGTCTGCTCGAGTTCGGGATGCTTGTGGAACGGGATGTAGGCGCCCGGCTCCAGCCGGAGCATGCAGGTCATCTCGCCTTCCGCCGGGTTCTCGTACAGAACCTTGATGGACACCTTGTCGAAGCGCGTCGGCTTCCAGTCCAGCGTGTCGGGCTTGATGTAGATCGAGCCGCCGATGGTCGGCTCTATCTTGCGGGGCTTGTTCAGGATGGCATTCATGGTGAGTTCCTTGGGTTGAGGAGAAGAAAGATGCGGTGGCCTATTGCGCCTCGCGGAATTCGGGCGTCCAGCGCATGGCACGCTTCTCGACGTAGCGAATCGACGACACCAGCGCGATGCCCAGCACCGACAGCAGCGTGATCGTCGAGAACATGTCGGTCGCGTTGAGCGTCGACAGCGACGTGATGATCAGGTAGCCCATGCCGGTGTCGGAGCCGACGAACTCGGAAATCACGACGCCGATCAGCGAGAAGGCCACGGCGTTCGGCAATGCGGCAAACATCCAGCCCATCACGAAGGGGACCCGCACGCTCCACAGGAGGTGGGTGCGCGAGGCGCCAAGCGTCCGACAGAAGTTGATGACGTGCGGTTCGATGCTCTGTCCACCCTTGAAGGTGTTGAAGAAAACGAGGAAGAACACGATGAACCAGGCCGTCACCACTTTCGACACCAGCCCGAGCCCGAAGATCATGGTGATCAGCGGCACGAACGCGATGCGCGGCAGCGAGTTCGCGCCGGTGATGAAAGGTCCGAGCACGCGCGCCAGCCGCGGGCTCTGCGACAAGCCAAGTCCCGCGATGAAACCGGTGACAACCGACACCACGAGCCCGATCAGCGTCGCGACCACGGTCGACGCGAGGTGCGGCCAGATGAAGCCCGCCCTGCTGCCCAGCGTCCATTCATAGATGCGCTGCGCGACCAGCGATGGCCGGCTGACGAAGAACGGATCGAGGAACGTGTTCGCGACGAACCACGGCAATCGCGTCAAACCTTCCCACAGTCCGACGAAGGTGGCGAAGATGCCGACCTGCCAGGCCAGCACGACGAAGGATTCGCGACGCGCATTGCGGCGCGACGTCGCTGCGAACTCCTTGATGCGCAGGGCCGCCGCGGCCGCCTGCGCCTGCTGCAATGCCTGCGTGGCGCTTGGTTCAGGCGACATGGGACGGCTCCTCCTGCACCTTTTGCGCGGCCTGGAACTCGCGACCCAGCACGCTCCAGATCGCTCGCACGTTGCGGCCGAAGTTGTCGGAATCGCGCAAACCGAACACGTTGCGTGGGCGCGGCAGATCGACGCGATGGTCGAGCACCACGCGGCTCGGCGGCGCTGACAACACGATCACGCGGTCGGCCAGCGTCACGGCTTCGTCCAGATCGTGAGTGACCATCACCACCGTCTGGCCGAGCTTCTGCCAAAGGTCGAGCAACTCGTGGTGCAACGTCATCTTGGTGTTGCTGTCGAGTGCGCCGAAAGGCTCGTCGAGCAGCAACACGTCGGGCTCGCAGGCCAGCGTCATGAGCAGCGCGACGCGCTGGCGCATGCCGCCCGACAGCTGGTGCGGCAACAGCTCTTCGCTGCCCGAGAGGTTGGCCAGCGCGAGCAGCCGCGTGACCTTTTCCTTGATCTGCAGGTCCGAATAGCCGCGGAACTTGAGCCCCAGGCCGATGTTGCGGCCCACCGTGTACCAGGGAAGCACGGTGTCCTTCTGGAAGATGTAGCCGAGCCGGTTCGGGATCGTTCCCGGAACGACCGGAATGCGATCGATCTCGATGCTGCCCGCGCTCGGCGCCATGAAGCTGCCGATCATGTTGAGCAGCGTGCTCTTGCCGCAGCCGCTCGGGCCGACGATGCAGACGAACTCGCCTTTTGCGACCGTGAAAGACACATCGCCGATCGCCCACGACTCACGCGTGGCGCTGAGGTACGCCTTGCTGACGTGTGCGACGTCGATCATGCAAGGCCCCGCGCGCTCTTGACGAACCGCATGTTGACCAGCTTCTCGTAGGGCACCAGTTTCATCTCGTCGTTCGAGATCTGCCGGCCTTCTCCCATCACCGTCATGAGCCGCGCGTAGTGCTGCGGCGTGATCATGTTGTCGGTGGACCAGATCTTCTTGAACGTGTTGACCGAGTCGATCGACAGTTGCGACGAATAGCCCTGCAGGTACTCGTCGCCGATGAGGGCGACGATGTCGCTCGAAGAGGTCTTCGCGATGAAGTCGGTGGCTTTCACGATGCCGGTCACGAGCGCCTGCACGGCTTCAGGGCGCTTGTCGATGGTGTCCTGCATCACGTACACACCGACGCCCGGGATGTCGCCGCCGAACGCGGTGTTCCACGAATCGCCGTTGGTCACGTCGAAGAGCGGCACGCCCCAACCCTCCTGCTGGGCCTTGTTCAACATCGAATAGGTAGCCGTGCAGCAATCGACAGCGCCGCTTTTCACCGCGCCCAGCATGGTCGCGAAGTCACCCAGTGGCTTGATCTGGACCTTGTCCTTGATGCCGGCGCGATCGGACAGATAGACCGCCATCAGCCACGTGGCCGATTGCGGCTGCGTGATGCCGATCGAGTGGCCGGCGAGCGACTTGATGTCCTTCACGCCGCTGTCGTAGAGCTTCTTGCTGATGAGGATGTTGGCGAAGGCGATGCGCGTGTCGAAACCCGCGACCAGCACCGCCTGCTTGCCCGCGATCGTGAGCGACACCGGATCGTTCACGCCGGAGGTCGCGGCGAACAGCTGACCGGCCGCCAGCATCTGCTTGGCGCGCGGACCGCTTTGCGCGTTCATGGCACGCAGGTCGAGCCCGGCGTCGGCGAAGTAGCCCTTCTTGGCGCCGATGTAGACCATCGAATAGAGCGGGTCGATGCTCGCGACGCCGTAGTCACCGCTGCCGAACTTGCCGCGCTGCGCAAAGGCAGTGCCGAAAGGCCAGACCGTGGCGGCGGCAGCGGCGCCGAGGCCGCCGAGGACGCGCCGGCGCGGCATGGAAAGGGAGGTCGAAATCGGAAACGAAGTCATCGGATCTACTCCTGCCGTGTGGCGTTTGCTGTGGGGGTCTGGCTTGCAGTGTGCAAGCCGGAACTCGCCGCGGCCAATACCGATTCAGGCGTGCTGTGATGCCGCGCTGGCATCAGTGCGCCGATGGCGCGTGGCCGGCGGGGGAAAGGCGCGCATCGCGGCCTGCAGGAAGGCATCCACCAACGGATTGCGTTGGCCCTGGCGCCACGCGAGCACGATCTCGGCTCGTTCAGTGAGGTCGCGCAGGTGCCGGTATTCGACGCCCGCGGTCTGCAGGTGCCGGACGGTTTCGGGAACGATCGCCACGCCCATGCCGGCGCCGACCATGCCCATCATGGCCTGAGAATCGCCCACCTCGCGCATCACGCTCGGACGAAAGCCGGCCGCGCGGCAAAGGTCGAGGATGACGCCCTGGAAGCTGGCGCCCTCGGTGTGCGGCAGCGAGATGAAGTCTTCATGGGCGAGGTCTGCGACCGACAACAGTTGGTGCCTGCACAGCGCATGCCCCTTCGGCAGCGCGACGACGAAGGGCGCCCGCTCGATCACGTACGTTGCGATCGCGGGGTCCGGCCGCAACATCCGCAGGATGGCAACGTCGAATTGATCCTGCCGCAGCGGATCGAACTGCTGCATCACCGGAAACTCCTGCATCTGCACGTCGACGTGCGGCAGCGAGTGGCGGAATTCGCGCACCAGCGCGGGCAGGAATTCGTATGCCACCAGACTGATGAAACCGACACGGATCCGGCCGCTCTCGCCCGCCGCGGCGCGCTGCGCGATCGCGGGCAGTTCCTGCATGGCTGCCAGCACCACGCGCGCATGTCCGAGTGCGGCAGCACCGGCCGCGGTGAGTTGCACCGACCGCTTGTCACGATCGAACAGGCGCACTTTCAGCCGGTCCTCCAGTTGCTGGATCTGGCGGCTCAAGGCCGGCTGGGCCACATGCAGCTGTTCAGCAGCGCGGCGAAAACTGAGTTTCTCCGCCACCGCGACGAAGTAGCGCAGTTGTCGAATGTCCATCGAAGGGTTCCGCAAGGGCAGTGCCGTTGCGGGACGCAAGAAGCGCGCCGACTAGAACCGGTAGGACGCGCCGGCCCCCACCGTCCAGGTGCGGCCCGGCGCGGGTTCGAAGTAGCGGGCGTTGCCCTCGTTGACGATCACCGAGCCGATGGTTCGGCGGTCGAACAGGTTGTCGATGCGCGCGAAGGCGTTGACCTCCCAGCGCTCCCAGCGTTTCACGTAGCCCGCGTACAGCGCTGCCACCGCGTAGCCGGGTGCACTGGCGTTGTTGGCGTCGTTCGCCTCGATGCGCGACAGCACGCGCAACTCGGCACCCGCGCGCCAGCCTTCCGGCGGCACATAGCCGACCGATGCGAACAACGCGTGCTGTGCGGTGCCAGGGATGCGGTTGCCCGCTTCACGGTAGCGCGCGTCGAGCCAGGTGTAGGCCAGCTGTGTGCGCCAATGGCCCGCCGTCTCGTGCAGCCAGCCAATTTCGAGGCCATCCCGCCGCGTGCGGCCCGCGTTCCTGAAAGTGGCGCGACCGTTCACGTTGGTGTCGGTGACGATCTCGTCGGCCGTCTGCGTGCGGAACAGCGCGGCCGTCAGCAGCCCGCCACCCAGCCGTGCCTTGGCGCCGACCTCCACGCTGTCATTCACCGACGGCCGCAGCGCGAAGTTGAGGCCGGGCTGCCCGCCGGACCGGTAGGAGAGTTCGTTGAGCGTCGGCGTCTCGAAGCCGCGCCCGACCGAGGTGTAGACGTTCAGGTCCGGCGTGACCGCATAGCGCAGCGCCGCGACCGGCAACGTCTTGCCGTAGCGCGCCGCACCGCTGTCGTCGCCGTTGCGGCCGACGACGTAGCGGTCTTGCGAGTCGAAGCGCACGCTGCTGCGGCGCACGCCTGCTTCGAGCGTCCAGCGCTCTGCGAAACGCCAGGTGGCCTGCACATACGGGTCGGCGTTCGACACGGCGTTGCGTTCGTCGCGGCGCAGCCGGCCCTGCACGCCGAGCCGCAGCGGCGCAGCGGGACTCCCGATGTAGTTCTCGTAGCCGTAGCGTCGCTCTTTCAGCGCGTCGTAGGCCAGGCCGGTGACCAGCTCGAAGGGTCGCCCGGCCAGCTGCATCCGCGCAGTCCAGCGCGCGTCGAAGCCGGCGTAGCGGCGCTGCAGGTCGATCACCCCGCCGGCCTGCAGCGGACTGGCCTGCGCCGAGGGGGGAATGGACTGGAACTGCGTCGTCTCGCGCTCGCCGCTGTACACCATGAGCCGCAGGTCGTTGTCGGCGTTCAGGCGGCGCTCGTACAGCAAGCCAAGCTGCGTCTGGTCCACCGTCTTGCGCGTGTCGTATTGCGCGGCCAGCGCGGCGCTGCGCCGGTCGGCGCGCACCTGGGCGGCGGTCAGGCCAAGCGGATCCTGCGCACGCAGCTGCACGCTGTTGAGGATCAAAGTCAACCGGCTGTCGTTGTCGAGCTGGATGCCGAGCTTGCCGTTGGCCAGCCGCCGCCGCGCGGCGCTGTGGTCGCGCCAGCCGTCTGTGTGGAAGTCGCTCGTGCTCAGCAGATAGTCGATGCCGCCGCGCGCACCGGATGCCTTCGCGCTCTGGCGCAGCGCGCCATCGCTTCCGGCTGCGAAAGAGTAGCCTAGCTTCGGCGCGCCCTCGCCGGTCTCGGTGAAGACCTGCAGCACGCCGCCCGACGAATTGCCGTAGAGCGCAGAGAACGGCCCGCGCAGGATCTCGACGCGGTCGGCGGAACCGATGTCGATGTTGGAGGTCTGGCCCTGCCCGTCCGGCAACGTCGCCGGAATGCCATCCACGTAGATGCGCACGCCGCGCACGCCGAAGGTCGACCGCGCGCCGAAGCCGCGCACCGAGAGCTGCAAGTCCTGCGCATAGTTCTGGCGGTTCTGGATTTGAAGTCCGGGCACCGTGCCGAGGCTCTCCGACAGGTTCACCTGCAGACGGTTGTCGCGCATGTCGGCACCCTCCACCCGGTCGGCCGAACCGGCCGCATTGAAGGGCAGCACCTCGCCACGTGGCGTGCTCACGGTGATCTCGCGCAGCGTCGGGGCGTCTGCCTCTTGCGCGCCGGTTGTCGGCGCAACTGCGCAAGCGATACAGAGGACGGTGGCATGGCGGATCTTTTTCACCATGCCGATTCTGCAGCCGCAGCGCCCTCGGCGGAAGGCGGCCGATCCGGCTACCATCGCGCGCCCAGGCCCTCACCGATGCTCCATTCCTCTCTTTGCCTGTCACCCCCGCCCTGGCTTCGCCGCGCCTTCTTGCTGGCGCTGGTGAGCCTGCTCGCCGCCTGCGCGGGCTTGCCACCGCGCGAGCCGGCGGAGCCAACCTTTGCCTTGCCGGCTTCGGACGACACCGCGCTCGGTCGGGCCGCGACACAGATCAACCAGCCGGCCCAGGACGGTCGGTCGAGCGTGCGGCCGCTGATCCAGGCCAACTATGCGCTCGACGCCCGACTCGAGCTGATGCGGCGTGCACAACGCTCGCTCGATTTGCAGACCTACCAACTGGGCCGCGACAAGACCGGCCTGCTCATCCTGCGCGAACTGCGCGACGCCGCCCGCCGCGGCGTGCGCGTGCGGCTGCTGCTCGACGACTTCTATACGACGGGGCTCGACACGCTGCTGCTGGGGCTCTCGACCGAAAAGAACGTCGAAGTGCGGCTGTTCAACCCGTTCGTGAACGGCCGCGCGGGCTCGGCCAGCCGCTGGATCGACTTCTTCTCCAACTTCAGCCGGCTCAACCACCGGATGCACAACAAGCTCTTCATCGCCGATGGCGCGATGGCGATCGCCGGCGGCCGCAACCTGGCGGACGAGTACTTCCTGCGCAGCGACACGGCGAACTTCATCGACTTCGAACTGCTGATGGCAGGCCCGGTGGTTTCTCAGAGCGCCGCCGTGTTCGACATGTACTGGAACAGCACCGTGGTCTATCCGCTGCGCCAGGTCACGGCGAGCAGCGCCAGCCCGGACAAGCTCGCAGCGGAATTCGAGCAGGCGACCGGGCCGCGGTCCGCGCCGCTGCCAGAGCCGTTGTCCGATACCGATCTGCTCGGCGATCCACCCGTGGGCGCGCAGCTCGAGGCTGGCAAGGTCGAATGGATTCGCGCGCCGGCCAGCGCCTCGGCCGACATTCCCGACAAGGCGCTGGGCGGCCGGCAGGACGCCGAAACGCTGGCGCAGCGCTCGCACGCGATGTTCACGCTGGCGAAGCAGCGCGTGCAGATCGTGTCGCCCTACTTCATTCCGGGCGAGGACGGCATGGCGCGCATCCGTACGGCGCGTGAACACGGCGTGCAGGTCAGCGTGGTCACCAACTCGCTGGCCGACAGCGACGAACCGCTGGTCAACATCAACTACAACCGTTACCGCGTCGATCTGCTGAAGATCGGCGTCGAGTTGTACGAGGTAAGCACCGAGCAGCTTAAGCGCAATCGGCAGCTGCGCGACCTGCTGAAGAAGGCGCGAGGTCGCCTCCATGCCAAGCTGGCGCTGATCGATCGCGAATGGGTGCTGCTCGGCTCGATGAACCTCGATCCGCGCTCTGCCCGGCTCAACACCGAATTCGGCGTCACCGTGCGCAGCCACGACCTGACGCAGGCGCTCCTCTACGCCTATCTGCTCGATGACCTGGAGGGCGTCTATCGCGTGGTGCTCAAGCCGGACGGCAAGACCGTGCAGTGGGTGGGCACCGGCGATGAAACCAACGAGGTGCTGGACGACGAACCCGACTCCAGCATGCTCACGCGGCTGCAGTTGCTGCTGTTTTCGTGGTTCGTGCCGACCGACCAACTCTGATGCAAGCCCTCACCCGCCTCCAGCTCGCCCTGCTCGTCCCGCTTACCCTGGTGTGGGGCCTGAATTGGCCGGTCATGAAACTCGGCGTCACGGGCTACCCGCCGCTGACCTTCCGCGCCATCTCGATCTGGCTCGGTGTACCTCTGTTGGGGCTGGCGCTCGTAGCGATGAAGGTGCCGTTTCGGGTGCCGCGCAGGAACTGGCCCGAGCTGTTGTGGCTGGCAGCCACCAACATGTTCGTGTGGCATGCCTGCATCATCCTGGCGGTCAAGGCACTGTCGAGCGGCCGCTCGGCGATCCTCGGCTACAGCATGCCGATCTTCTCGGCGGTGATCGGCGCATTGCTGTTCTCCACGGTGCTCTCGCGACGCGGCTGGCTCGGCGTGAGCGCCGCCGGGGTGGGCGTCGGACTGCTGCTGTGGCACGAATTTACCGACATGGCGGGGCGGCCCGGCTATGTCGCGCTGGCGCTGTTTGCGGCCTGCACTTGGGCGCTCGGCACGCAGCTGCTGCGCCGCACCGCCATCGAAGTGCCGACGCTTGCCATTTCGTTCTGGATGACGACGCTCGCCGCCGTGGTGATGAGCGTGCTGGCGCTCGTGTTCGAGCGTCCGCAGTGGCGGATGCCGGGCACCGCCACATGGGGCGCCATTGCGTACAACGCCGTGTTGATCTTCGGCTTTGCACACGCCGCATGGTTCTACCTGGCGCGCGGCCTGCCACCGGTCGCCTCCACGTTGAGCGTGATGCTGATTCCGGTCCTCGGCGTCTTCAGCGGTGCGCTGTGGCTGGGCGAAAAAGTGCATTGGCAAGACGGCGCCGCGGTGTTGCTCATGGTGGTGGCTATCGGGTCCGTGCTGTGGCCGACAAGGCCTACCGGGCGCCCGCCTACACCACGCATGCCGCCATGATGACCTAACCCCGGTGCGGTGCTGCCCATAGTCGTATTCATTCTTTTTTCAGGAGACCGACATGGCAACAGACGACGGACAACTTGGCAACGGCGAACCCAATCGCGACCCCATCACAGGCGCGCCCGGCGCACATCCGGTCGGCACCGGCCTGGGCGCCACGGGCGGTGCCATCGCAGGTGCGGCGGCCGGCTCGCTCGCGGGCCCGGTCGGCACGGTGGTCGGCTTGGTGGCCGGTGCAGTGGCCGGCGGCCTCGGCGGCAAGGCCGTGGCGGAAGGCGTGAATCCCACACAGGAAGAGGCCTACTGGCGTGCCAACCACACCACGGAAAGCTACTACGACCCGCGCCGCAGCTACGACGACTACGGTCCGGCCTACGAAATGGGCTGGTCGGGACGCGCGCAACATGGCGAGGACTTCGAACGTGCCGAGCCCGCTCTGGCAACCGAATGGGAAACCCGTCGCGGCGCCTCCGCCCTCGATTGGGAGCAGGCGCGGCCTGCCACGCTGGCGGCGTGGACCCGTGCGGACGACACCTACTACGGCAAGCAGGCGAACGGCAGCGACATCGTCAACCACGAGGATCTTTCTAACGAAGACGTCGTGGACGTCCTCAACGACCTGCTCGAGAACGCGCGCGACGGCGAGTACGGGTTCCGCACCTGCGCGGAGCAAGTCGAAACGGCCAACGCCAAGCAGCTTTTCTTCACCCGGGCAGAAGGCTGCCGCCAAGCCGGCGAAGAGTTGATGCAGTGGATCCGCAAGTACGGTGGCGAACCTGCGTCGGGCGGCACCGCGGCGGGCGCAATACACCGTGGCTGGGTGCAGGTCAAGGGCACTGTCGGCGCCGACAGCGAGCTCTCGATCCTGGAGTCGTGCGAGCGTGGCGAGGACGCCGCCATTGCGCGTTATCGGAAAGCGCTCAAGCAGAGCCTGCCCGCCGACGTACGTGCCGTCGTCCAGAGGCAGGCCGACGGCGCCCAGCGCAACCATGATCAGATTCGCGACCTGAGAAACGCGGCGCGACAGAGCGCCTGACGCGCCGGTCACCCACGCTTCAAGGCCCTTCGGGGCCTTTTTTGTTCTTGAAGCCGGCGGTTTTGCCCTTATCATTAGCACTCGCTGAAGAGGAGTGCTAACAGCACCTGCTTCCAGACGATGGGTTGCAGGTCCGAGACCTGCACCCGAACCACAAAACCCGTTTCTATTCAGGAGATGCAATGAAACTTCGTCCTTTGGCCGATCGCGTGATCGTCAAGCGTGTTGACAGCGAAACCAAGACCGCCTCCGGCATCGTCATTCCCGACGCAGCCGCCGAAAAGCCCGATCAGGGTGAAGTCCTGGCCGTCGGCCCGGGCAAGCGCAACGACAAGGGCGAACTCGCCGCATTGACCGTCAAGGTCGGCGACCGCGTCCTGTTCGGCAAGTACTCGGGCCAGACCGTCAAGGTCGACGGCGACGAGCTGCTGGTCATGAAGGAAGACGACCTGTTCGCAGT
>SEGN01000207.1 GCA_004211245.1 Variovorax sp. | reverse complement strand
TGGTCGCTCGACTCGAACACGAACGAGGTGGTCAGGTGGATCGGCACGGCCCGCGCGCCGGTGGCGGGGTCGGGCGATGCGCCGGCATGCAGCGCGAGGGTGTCGAATCCGGGGTCGGAATAACCGGGCATGTCTGGGCCTTTGCGAGTTCTTGTTTTCGGCGGCTATTGTGAGTGAGATGGGCTATATTCAAATCGGCATCGCCGCCGAGTCCCCAGAGGAGAAGAACCATGAAAGTCAGCGACATCCTGCGCGTCAAGGGCAACACGCTCTTCACCGTCACGCCCGACGAGACGCTGGCCACCGCAGTGGAGGCGATGGCGGACAAGGACATCGGCTCGCTCGTGGTCATGGAGCACGGCGACCTGGTCGGCATGCTGACCTTCCGCGAGGTCATCGTCGCGATCGTCGCCAACGGCGGCCAGGTCGGCGGCGCGCTGGTGCGCAAGGCGATGGACGACGCCCCGGTCACCTGCACCATGGAAACCGACCTCGACGAGATCCGCCGCATCATGCTCGAGCGCCACGCGCGCTACATGCCCGTGATGGACAAACGCATGCTGATGGGCGTGATCAGCTTCTACGACGTCGCCAAGGCCGTGGTCGACAGCCAGAACTTCGAGAACAAGATGCTGAAGGCCTACATCCGCGACTGGCCGGCGGAAGAGCAGCCGGGGAACTGAGCCGGCGGCCGCATGCGCGTTGTGCGGGTCAGGCCGACCTCGTGGCACTGGCCGGCAGCGTCGCATCGGCGATGCACACCGTATCGCGGCCGGACTGCTTGGCCTTGAGCATGGCCAGATCCGCCCGGTGCAGCGTCTGCACAACGGGTTCGCCCTCGCGCATGCCGGCAACGCCGGCCGAGACTGTCAACGTCCCGTCGGGCCGCGGCACCGCCGCAAGCAGGGTGCGCAGGCGACCCGCCAGCCTCAGCGCGGCGTCCTCCCCCTGATCCGGAAGGAGCACGCAGAATTCCTCGCCGCCCAGCCGGCCGAATTCGTCGCCGTGGCGCAGGGCCTGGCGGAGCACTTCCGACATCCCGCGCAGCACTGCATCGCCGGCTGCATGGCCATGGCCATCGTTGAGGCGCTTGAAATGGTCGATGTCCAGGTACAGCAGCGTGAGCAATGCGCCGGATGCGCGAGCCTCTGCAGCCGCCTTTTCAGCCTGCCGGAGAAACTCGGCCCGGCTGCAGGCGCCCGTGAGCGCGTCGGTGGCGGAAAGCCGGGCCAACCTGCGTTCCTGCTCGAAGCCGCGGCGCTGGTAGTCCTGGATTCTCAGGTAGCTGACGAAACTGGCGACCAATGCCATCGCTGCGAACAGCAGGCTGAACACCGTATCGGCGCGGCTGGCGGTGTGCTCGACGACGAAGGGCAGAAACCACACATAGCAGGCCAGTGCCCCGCCCATCCATTGGGTCAGCGTGATCCAGAAAAAACTGGTGGCCAGCACGATGATGGCGGCCGCCGGCAGGAAGTACATCAGCGGGCTTTCGGTGCCCAGCGCACCCAGATAGCTGTTGAGACTGACCGTGGCAATGGTCGCCATGCAAGCGAAGCCGTACGCCCGCACCGAAGGTGCCCGAACGATGGCGTAGGCGAACAGCGCCGTCAGCGGCAGCAGCAAGACCCGCAGCCCGAGGTATTCCGGAGTGGGTATCAGCAGCCGCGCCAGCAGAGCGGCCGCCGAGCCGAGCACTGCCGTGACGCCCATCTCGAACGCAGTGATCTGGAGACGTTCGAGCGTGTGCTCCCGATAGGCCGTCGTCGGGTCTGATTGCATTCGCTCGGCGCTTGTCCCGACGGCTACAAGGCGAGCAGGGCCGCGCCGGGGAATGCGGCCATCGCGTCCCCGACACGCAGCACGCCGCCCGACACCGTCAGGGTCTCCCCGGTCAGCACGTTCAGGAACTGCGCGCCGTCGGCGATGCCCGGCAGCTTGACCAGCGTATCCCCCCAGACGGCGCTGCCCAGCGGCAGCTTTGCCGACGCCGCGGTGGCGGCCGCATCGGTTTCGAGCGACGCGAACAGCCGACCCGCAACCACCACCAGCGTCTGCGACCCCTGCTGGCGCATGAACGCCAGCACATGTGCCGCCTTTGCCCCGCGCACCTGCAACGCCGTGTAGCTGCCGTCGCGGAACAACGCCGGGTGCTCGCTTCGCAGGCCCAGCAGTCGCCAGGTGAGCCACAGCTTGGCCCGGCCATCGTGCGGGCTCGCAGCGATCGCCTGCACCGCACCCGGCATTCCGGCGTCCTGCGCGATGGTCGCCAGGTCGTCGAGCCATCGGGCACGCAGCGCATAGTCCACCGGCCTCCGGTTGTCCGGGTCGACCAGGCTCAGGTCCATCAACTCGTTGCCCTGGTAGAGGTCGGGCACGCCCGGCGAGGCGTACTTGATCAGTGTCATCGACAGGCTGTTGAGCGCGCCGTACCAGGCCAGGGTTGCGCCGAGCGCCTGCACGTCGTCGAGAAAGGCATTGCCCTCGACGCTGGCGAGCAGGCGCTGCACGAAACCGGTCAGCGCGGCCTCGTAGTCGGGGTTGGGAACGACCCAGCTGGTGTGCGCCTTCGATTCGCGCGCGGCCTTGAGGGCATAACGTTCGATGCGCTCGACATAGCCTGCGCGCGCCGCTTCATCGAGTCCGCCAGCCGGCAGCGTGCCGAGCAGCGTCTGGTAGAGCAGGTATTGGTCTGCCGCCGACGGCATCGCCACGCCCTCGGGCGCGACGTTCATCGCACGCCAGCGCCGCAGCGCGAGGCGCCACGCGGCCGGCATCTCCGACAGCACGTTGATGCGGTTGCGCACGTCCTCCGAGCGTTTGTTGTCGTGCGTCGACGTGGCCAGCATGGTGTGCGGCCAACGCAGCGCGCGGTCGGCGCTGGCCGTGTGGAAGGCCGCCACCGTCATGCCGAAGTGCGCCGGCTCGCCGCCCACCTCGTTGAGCGAACTGAGCGGAAAGTAGCGGTAGAAGGCCGTGTCCTCCACGCCTTTGGCCGTGACGGGCGCGCTGAACTGCTGGAAGCGGATCGCGAAGCGCAGGGCGCGTGCGCGCAGCGCGTCGGGCGCGTCGGTCATCGCTTCGCCCAGCAGCGTGCGGCGCACGAAGTCGAACACCGATTCGTCGGCGTCGAGGCTGCGCGTGCGGGCCAGGGCCACGGCCTGGTCGATGTAGTGGCGGTCTTGCGCAGACGGCGTTTCGATGATGTAGCTGCGGTACACCTGCATGCAGGCGGCCACTTCGGCCAGCGCGCGGCGCAGCGTGTTGAGCGTGTAGTCGCGCGTGTGGCGGTCGGCGCGCGCGATGCGCAGCAGTTCGGTCGACAGCACATTCAGTTCGGACGACAGCGCGTTGCGCATGATCGCGCGCTTGCCGCGGTACGCCAGTTCTTCGAACGCCTCTTCGACGCCGCTGAAGCTGCGCCAGATGCGTGTGAAGCGCTCGTCGGCCGCGGCATCGACGAGCACGCCGTTGACCACCGTGGCGAAGCGGTAGCCGGTGGTGCCGTGGATGTGCCATTGCACCGGCACTTCCTCGTGCGAGGCGGCGATTTTTTCGGCCACCACATACAGCGGACGTGCGGGACGTCCGTGTTCATCCGGGCCCGGCAGCGCAAGGCCGGCGCGCTGCGCGAAGCCGCGTTGCAGGCGCTCGAAGTAGCGCGCCGGGTCGTAGAGCCCATCCGGGTGGTCGATGCGCAACCCGTCGACGATGCCGGCCGCCGCGAGGTCGAGCGCCATGCCCTGCGTGGCCTCGAACACTTCTTCGCGCTCGATGCGCAGCGCGGCGAGCTCATTGATGTCGAAGAAGCGCCGGTAGTTGATCTCGTCGGCCGCCACGCGCCAGAACGCGAGGCGGTACGCCTGCAGCTCGAGCAGCGCATGCAATGTGTCGCGTTCGGCCGGCAGGTTGAGCTCGGCGACCGCGGCCGCGATGGCTTGCGCCACCGGCAACTGGCGCGCCACCAGTCGCGAGAGGCGACCCTTGAGCACTTCCTTGTCGCGCGCACGCTCGGCCACCGGTTCGGCCTCGGTCGCGGAGCGCGGCGGCAGATGGCCGAACGACGAGGCAATGCTCGCGAGGCTGGCCGAAAGCTCCGCGTCGTCGACGCGGGCCTCGGCCCGCTGAAGCACGCGCGGGTAGGTCTCGGGTGCGAGCGGAAAACTGTGCTCGTGGTAATGCAGCGCCAGACTGCCCGCATCGGCGTCGAAGGCCAGCACGAGCTCACCGCGCGCGAGCACGTCGCCGTAATGGTCGCCGAGCACCGGCAGCAGCACCTTGCCGTGCAGTTCCACGTTGAGCGGCAGCCAGTCGATGTCGAAGTGCTGCGCGTAGAGCGACGAAGGCCCGTTCTCCAGCACGTCGAGCCACCAGGCGTTGTCCGCGGCCAGCACGCCCATGTGGTTGGGCACCAGGTCGAGCAGCTGCCCCATGCCGTGCGACTTGAGCGCGGCGCTGAAGCGGTCGAATCCTTCGCGCCCGCCGAGCTCGGGGTTGATTTCGTCGTGCGCCACCACGTCGTAGCCGTGCGTGCTGCCGGGGCGGGCACGCTGGACCGGCGAGCAGTAGATGTGGCTCACGCCCAGCCTGGCCAGGTACGGCAGGATCGCGATCGCGTCGTCGAAGCGGAAGTCCTTGTGGAACTGCAGCCGGTAGGTGGCGCGCGGGATCACCGTCTCGATGCTGCGGCGTGCGCTCGCGTGCAGGGCCGGGTGGGGGCGGATCGCGGCAAGCGTCTCGCACAGCAGCTGCGTCTGCGGATCGGCCGCGAGTTGCTGCAGGTCGAGCGCGAGCTTGCGCCGCCAGTTGGGATGCGAGTCGGTGGTGCCCGGCATGTTGGCCTGCTCGAGCATGCCGATGGCGTCTTCCAGCTGCACCATCATCACTTGCGAGGGCGTGCTGGCGAGGTAGGCGTGGATGGCGGCGACCACGGCCGGCGGCAATGTCTGCGCGCCTGTCGCCTCCGCCACCGCATCGGCCGAGAGCAGGCCGGCGCGCTGCACCGCCAGCAGCAGGCGCACGCGCTCCTGCGCGCGGTCGAACAACTGCTTCTCGAAGATGTCGGGGCTCGGGAACAGGCCGAGCGAGAGGCGCAGCCGCAGGTCGTGCCCGCCCCACCAGCCGGTGAGCGTGGCGAGGTCGTGCGTGCTGATCGCCACCAGCGCATGGCGCGGGTAGTCGGTCGGCGGCTTGAAGTCGCCGTCGTGCTCCCGCTCGAAGTAGAACAGGCGGTACGACAGCACCTGGAAACGCGCCAGCGCGCCGCGCATTTCGTCGGCCACGGTGCCGAGGTCTTCGGCGAACATCGGCTGTTCACACCACGCGTCGGAGCCGGCCCGGTCGACCGACACGGCCAGGTCGAGGTAGAGCCCCACCGCCATGCCGAGCGCGTCGCACTGTGCGCCGACGTGGGCCAGCTGTTTGGCGGCCTGCCATTGCAGGTACTGGAAGTAGCCGATGCGCTCGGCATGCGTCTGGGCAAACTGCGCGACCTCGGGCGTGTCCGGCGTGCGATACGCCTCGGGCCAGACCGGCCAGCCCCACACCGATTCATCGGCCTCGTGAAAGTGCGCCTGCAGCGCCTCGAACAGGGCATGCCGACGCAGCGGCTCGCCGCGCTCGGCGCAGAAGTCCGAGAAGGCCTGCCGTGCGGCCGGCGCACCGCGTTCGCAGAAGTGGCGGTACAGCAGGGCGAGCACTTCGAACTTGGCCGCGGCCACGCCGGGGTAGTCCACCAGCTCGGCATCGCGCAGCGTGGCCAGCCGGGCCTGGAACTCGGGCGCCTGCACGCGCTGCTGCGCGGCCTCGCAGTCGCGGAATTCCTCGACCGACTCGACGTCGATGTAGAGCACGTCGAGCTGCAGCCGCGACGAGGGGCTGTACGGACTCGCATGGGCCGGGTTGTGCGGGAAGAGGGCATGCAGCGGGTTCAGCCCGATGATGCCGGCGCCGCGCGCGGCCGCCTGCTGCGCGAAGCGCGCCAGATCGCTGAAGTCGCCGATGCCCCAGTTGCGGTTCGAACGCAGCGCATAGAGCTGCAGCGCCGGGCCCCAGACGCGGCCGTCGCCCTCCAGCGCGGGCGGCTGGTAGCAGTGCGGCGGCGCGGCGATGACCAGCGCTTCGTCCGCGTGGCCTTCCAGCCGCAGCCGGTGGTAGCCCATCGGCAGCGGCAGCGCCAGTTCGACGCGGCGCTCGCAAAGCGCCACACCGTCGATGTCGAAGCGGGCCGATTCGTACACGGCATGCAGGTCGATGTGGCCGCGGTGCACCACGCCGCTCTCTTCCTCGAGCGACCAGCCGACTTCGGCCATCACGGCGGGCAGGCGCAGCACCAGCGACCAGTGGGCGGCTTCGGCGTCGATGGCCAGAGCGGGCGGCAGCACGCGCGCCCAGAGCGCGCGGTCTGCGGCGGCCAGGCTCGGCACCAGCGGCGCCGTGGCATCGACCCCGAAGCTGCCGAGCAGCGCACGCAGGTTGGCCGGCGCGATCACATGCCGGTGGCCGAAGATGTCGTGGTAGTCGGGCGCGATGCCGAAGTGGGCGCACAGCCGCTGCAGGGCCTCGTGCTCGCCGTGAGCCTCATCCATGTGTCTTGTCTTTCTCTTCCTGAAGCAGCGCGATGCACACCGCTCCCGGTGCCATGCGCAGTGTGTCGTTGTCGTGAGCGGCCGGCGTGGTGCCGGTGGTGTACAGCGTACGGCCGGGCAGCCTCTGCAGACCCGTTGCGGCTTGCGCGCCGAAGTGGGCCAGCAGCTGAAGGCTCGCGCCTTCGGCGAGCGGCCACTCCACCCTCAGCGCATCGCCGTCGCGCCAGTGGCGCCCGCCGCCGCGCTGCCCGGGCAGGTGCGGCACCAGCGCGCGATGCCGGATCGCGAGCAGCTCGGCGATGTGCGCCATGAACTCGCGGTGCGGGCTCTGCAGCCGCTCGTCCCAGCGCAGTTTGGAAGCCTCGAAGGTGGACGCCGCATTGGGGTCGGGGATGCGCGCGCGCACGGCCTCGTCGGCAAAGGCCGCGAACTTGCCGAACTCGGCGCGCCGTCCGGTCGACACGGCCGCCGCCAGCTCGGGGCCGAAGTCGCAGAAGTAGAGGAACGGCGTCGACGCGGCGTATTCCTCGCCCATGAACAGCATGGGCGTGTGGGGTGAGAGCAGCAGGCAGGCATAGGCCGCGCGCAGCATCACCGGGTCTTGCGCCAGCGCATGGATCCGGTCGCCGAAGGCGCGGTTGCCGACCTGGTCGTGCGTCTGCAGGAACGAGACGAATGCGGCCAGCGGCAGGTGGCCGCTCGGCTCGCCGCGGTGTTCGCCGTCGCGGAACGGCGAGGCCTGCCCCTGGAACACGAAGCCCTGCGCCAGCGCAAGGCCGAACTGCGCGACCGGGTCGTCGGCATAGTCGGCATAGTAGCCATCGGTGTCGCCCGTCACGAGCACGTGCGCTGCGTGGTGCAGGTCGTCGTTCCACTGGGCGGTGGCGATCGAGGGTTGGCCGTCGGCGTTGCGTTCGAGGTAGCGCGCGCCGTTGGCGTCGTTCTCCAGCACGACGTGGATCTGGCGCTCCCGCCCGGGGCCGTCGCGCAGCGCGGCGCAGACCTCGGTCACGATGTCGATGTCGGAGTCGTCGCGGATCGCATGAATGGCGTCCATGCGAAGGCCGTCGCAGCGGAACTCCTCGACCCAGTAGAGCGCGTTGTGCACGAAGAAGTCGCGCACCGTTCGCGACTGTTCTCCGTCGTAGTTGATGGCCGAGCCCCAGGGCGTCTGGTGCGCCGCGTTGAAGAACGACGGGCTGCCCGCGTGCAGGTAATTGCCTTCGGGGCCGAAGTGGTTGTAGACCACGTCCATCAGCACCATGAGCCCGAGACCGTGTGCGGCGTCGACCAGCGCCTTGAGTTCGTCCGGCGTGCCGTAGGGCGCGGTCGGCGCGAACAGCAGCACGCCGTCGTAGCCCCAGCCGCGCTGGCCGGGAAAGTCGGCCACGGGCATGATTTCGACGACGGTGAAGCCGAGTGCGACCAGGTCGGGCAGCCGGCGTTGGGCGGCAGCGAAGGTGCCTTCGGACGTGAAGGTGCCGATGTGCAGTTCGTAGATGACGGCCTCGGCCCACGGGCGGCCGCGCCAGTCGGCGTCGCGCCACTCGTAGCTGCGAGGGTCGACGACCTCGCTGGCCGCATGAACGTCGTCAGGGTTGCGGCGCGACGCGGGGTCGGGGATGAGCGTGCCGTCGGGCAACTGGAAACGGTAGCGGTCGCCGGCCCGGGCCTCTGGCACGTCGAGGCGATGCCAGCCGTCCGCATC
>SEGN01000670.1 GCA_004211245.1 Variovorax sp. | reverse complement strand
GGTTTCCGGCGAGAAGGTGGCGAGCACCTGGCCGCGCTTGACCACGTCACCCACGTTCACGCGCACCTCGGCGAGGCGCAGCCCGTTGGACTCGGAGCCTACGCTGGCCTCCTGCCAGGCGGCCACGTTGCCGTTGGCCGCGAGCGTCATGGCGAGCTCGGTCTGCTCGGGTTTGGCGACGGTGACGGTGAGCGTCGGACGCGGTGCGGCGGCAGCGGCCTTGTCGGGCGCGGCCTGACCGGCAGGCTTCTTCGTGATGAAGAACGCGGCCGCAGCAAGGATCACCAGCACGACGGCGAGGGTGACGAGGGTAGAGCGTTGGATTTTTTTCATGGCGACTCAGCGGGTCGTTGTCGTTGCTGCGGGAGATGCGTTGGCGGTGGCGCCGTCTGGGGTGCCCGGGCGAACCCAGCCGCCGCCCATGGCGCGGTACAGCGCCACCCAGGCTTCGGCGCGCTCGCGCTGGAGCGCCACGCGCGCTGTCTGCGCGGTGAAGAGCGTGCGGCGCGCGTCCTCCAGGTCGAACAGGCTGGCCAGGCCGCTGTCGTAGCGTGCCTGTGTCGCATCGAAGGAGGCCTGGTAGTTCTGCACCGCGGTGTCGGCATCGCCGCTGCGGCTGGCCGTGCTGTCGAGGTTGAGCAGGGCCTCCTCGACCTCGCGCACTGCCTGGCGCACGTTGCTGCGGTAGAGCGATGCGGCTTCGTCGTAGCGGCCCTTCGCTGCATCGACGTTGGCGGCGAGCGTACCGCCATCGAAGATCGGCAGGCTCAGCGTCACCGGCCCCACGCTCCAGGTGTCAAGCGTGGTGCGGAAGCCCTGCGTGCGCAACTGCAGCCGGCCCACCGAGCCGGTGAGCGACAGGCGCGGATAGCGCTGGCCCTGCGCCTCGCCGACCGCGGCGCTGGCCGCGGCCACCTCGAGCTCGGCCGCGTATACGTCGGGCCGCTGTGCGAGCGCTTCGGCCGGCACGCTGGCGATGGGCTGGACCGCCGGCGAGGCGCGGTCCACCGGCACCGCGGCCAGTTTCTGGTCGAGCGTGCGCGCGTCGAGGCCGGTCAGTGCGACCAGCCCGGCGCGCGACACGGCGCAACTGGCGCGCTGCTGCGTGAGCCGGCCCGCCGCATCGGC
>SEGN01000669.1 GCA_004211245.1 Variovorax sp. | reverse complement strand
CGTCGACCACGTTTTCCGTGGTCCTGGGATTGATGAAGTGCGTCATGCCGAACTTGCGGGCCATCTCCTGGCGCGCCGGGTTGATGTCCTCCAGCGGCATCGTGTGCGTGATCAGGTCGTCGATGTTGATCTTGTTCTCCATGTACCAGTCGACGATCTTCGGTACGTCGGTGCGTCCGCGCGCGCCACCGAACGCGGAGCCCTCCCACTTGCGGCCGGTGACCAGCTGGAACGGTCGCGTGCTGATCTCCGCGCCGGCCTCGGCCACGCCGATGATGATGCTGCGGCCCCAGCCCTTGTGCGTGCATTCGAGCGCCTGGCGCATCACCTGCGTGTTGCCGATGCACTCGAAGCTGTAGTCGGCGCCGCCATCGGTCAGCTGCACGATCGCGTCGACCACGTTTTCCGTGGTCCTGGGATTGATGAAGTGCGTCATGCCGAACTTGCGGGCCATCTCCTGGCGCGCCGGGTTGATGTCCACGCCGATGATCTTGTCGGCGCCTACCATCTTCGCGCCCTGGATCACGTTCAGGCCGATGCCGCCCAGGCCGAACACCACCACGTTGGCACCGGCCTCCACCTTGGCGGTGAAGATCACGGCGCCGATGCCGGTGGTCACGCCGCAGCCGATGTAGCAGACCTTGTCGAAGGGCGCGTCCTCCCGGATCTTGGCCAGGGAGATCTCCGGCGCGACCGTGTAGTTGCTGAAGGTCGAGGTGCCCATGTAGTGGAAGATGGGCTTGCCGTCCATGCTGAAGCGGCTGGTGGCATCGGGCATCAGCCCCTTGCCCTGCGTGCCGCGGATCAACTGGCACAGGTTGGTCTTGCGGCTCAGGCAGAACTTGCATTGGCGGCATTCGGGCGTGTAGAGCGGAATGACGTGGTCGCCCTTCCTGAGCGTGGTCACGCCGGGGCCGACGTCGACCACGATGCCCGCGCCCTCGTGCCCGAGGATGGCCGGGAAGATGCCTTCCGGGTCGGCGCCGGACAGCGTGTAGTAGTCGGTATGACAGATCCCGGTGGCCTTGATCTCGACCAGCACCTCGCCGAATCGGGGTCCTTCGAGGTCGACGGTTTCGATGCTGAGCGGGGCGGCGGATTTCCAGGCGACGGCGGCTTTGGTTTTCAT
>SEGN01000668.1 GCA_004211245.1 Variovorax sp. | reverse complement strand
TTTTCGATCTCCCCGTCTTCGGCATCGAGCACGGCCGAGACGGCCTTCAACACGCTGGACTTGCCGGCGCCGTTCGAACCCAGCAATGCCACGATCTGGCCTGCCTTCACTTCGAGCGAAACGTCGCGCACGGCCTCGATCGTCCCGCCGTAGACGATCTGGATGTTGTGGATCGCAAGCACGGGCGGCCCGACAGGCATCGCCCCTGCGACGTGAGTCGCGGCTTGAGTTGATGGAGGCATGGGCCTTGGCGTCCTTGGGTGATACGGTGGCGGGACGGAATCGGGTGCGGGATTGATAATTAGTCCGTCGCGTCGGTCTTTAATGGCCGCGATTATGTTGGCGCTGCGGTTCCTGCGGGCTGGTACTTTCCCTAGGCTGGCACCGACGAAGCCAGGACTTCCCTGAGCGGACTTTCGATGTCGGCCAGCGCCGCTGCGTTGACGATCGCGCGCGCAGCCACGGCCTTCTTCGCCAGCATGAAATCGCCCGGGCGATTGACGGCGTCCGCTGCAATTCCGAAAGTCCGGTCATCTGCAGCTTCAGGTCGTACTGGTCCGACCAGAACCATGGCACGGCGTGGTGGGGTCGCGGCTTGCCGCACAGCCAGCCGGCAGCGGCGCGCGCCTGCTCCAATGCATTGGGCACCGACTCCAGACGCACGCGCCGACCGTAGAGCGCGCTGTCTTGCAGCGTGCAGTCGCCGGCAGCGACGATGTCGGGGTCCGAAGTGACCGAGTGCGGGTCCACCACGATGCCCCCCTCGACGCGCAGCCCGCACGCTTCGGCCAACGCGGTATCGGGCCCCATGCCGATACCGACGACGACGATGTCGGCCGGCAGCCGCGCCCCATCGCCGCAGAGCACCGCCGTCGCCGCCCCGTCGTCGTTGCGCTCGATCGCGCGAACCGTGACGCTGGTCCGCAGATCGACGCCCGCCTTGCGATGCACGGCTTCGTAGAAGCTGGAGACCTCGGCGCCCGTGACGCGGGCGAGGACGCGAGGCTGCGACTCCAGCACCGTCACCGCAGCGCCGAGCTTGCGCGCGGAAGCCGCCACCTCGAGGCCCACGTAGCCCGCCCCGATCACCACGAGGCGCGAACCGGCACGCAGGCTCGCCGCGATGGCCACCGCATCGCTCTGCGAGCGCAGGCTGAACAGGTTGGGCGGCAGGCCGTCCTGCGTGCCCGGCACCGTCAGCGTCCGCGCCCGTCCACCGGTGCACAGCGCAAGCCTGGCATAGCCGAGCACGCTGCCATCCTGCAGCCGGACCCGGTGCGCCTCGCGGTCGATCGCTCGAACCTGAGTGCCCAGTCGCAGCGTGATGCCCGCGGCCTCGAACGCCGGGGCCTGGCGCAGCGCGAGCGAGGCCACGTCGGCAGTGCCGTAAAGCAACCCCTTGGACAGCGGTGGCCGGTGGTACGGCAGGTGTGGCTCTTCGCCCAGCAGCACGATGTCCCCGGCCCATCCCTGCTGTCGCGCGGCAAAAGCCAGTTCGACGCCGGCGTGTCCTGCGCCGATGACGAGCAATGTCTGCGTGTTATCCATGCTTTCCCTATGCAAGATGGTGGGGCGCTGGACATATAGTCCGTCTCGTCGGTCTAATATAAAATGGAACTGCAATCGATGCAACACTGCACTGCTGC